>JAUXGE010000135.1 GCA_030622435.1 Planctomycetota bacterium | reverse complement strand
ATCTCGGTAATACGAAGGGTCTTTCCGAACGCCTCGGCCAGATGCGCGACGGCTCGTTGGCGATGACGGGGCATGATAAGAGGCCACAGCCGCGCGAGAAATCGCGCCGTCCGCAGGTTCCGATCGATCGGGAACATCTGCATGACGGCGAAGACCGTGCGCACCGCGAAGTACACCAGCCACGCAACCGGTCCCGACGTCCGCTTCTTGCGGCGTTTGGCACTGCCTGTCATGCCGCGCATCGTACCCGGCGTCGGCGATGTAGCCCAGCCGCCCTCGGCTGGGATGAACATCCAGGGTGCGTCCCAGATTCGTTTGCGAATCCGAGGAGGGTGGCATGGGCAAGGGGCCGCCTACGCCGGCGTTTCCAAGTACCAAAGAGTTTCGGGGGCGGTCCTTGCCCGTGCTCGGGGCGTCCGGCCGCCGCAGGGGCGCAACACGGGCAAGCTGAGTTTCATGCTTGCCAGCGGGCTCTTGCGCCTGGAGAGTGCGTCGGCGCGGGGCGTCGATCGCACCTTCCGCTTGCCTATGCCACCCAAAATGGGACGCGCCCTAACATCCAAACTTCACAGCCGGGGGCGGCTGTGCTTCATAACGCTTGACCCGTCGCGCGATCGGGGCGATACCTGCCGATCATGACGGACGCCGCGAACGACATCGCACCTGCATCCAGCTTTCCGCTGGCCGAGCTGGATTACGACCTCCCGCCGGAGCTGATCGCGCAGCACCCGTTGCCCGAGCGGGACGAGTCGCGACTGCTTGTCGTCGATCGCTCGTCTGACGGCTTCCGCGATGCGAAGATAGGCGACTTCCCTGCCCTGCTTGAACCTGGCGATCTGCTGGTCCTCAACGACACGAAGGTTCTGCCCGCCAAGTTCACCGCACACCGGACGACCGGTGGGCGAATCGGGGGGCTCTTCGTCGAAGAGGAGCAACCGGGCCGATGGCACGTCATGCTGGAAGGATCACGGCGACTTCGCGTGGGCGAATCGCTTACCGCAACCAAGGGTGCGAGTGAGACCGGCGTCACGCTCCGGCTGCTCGAATCGTGTGGGCAGGGCTTCTGGCGAGTCGAAGTCGAAGCCGACGGTTCGTTGGAGACCATCCTCGAGCGGATCGGGATCACCCCACTGCCGCCCTACATCCGGCGCCGCTGTGAGGACCAAGCCGGGGATGCGACAGACCGCCTGCGGTATCAGACCGTCTACGCGAAGAATCCCGGCGCCATCGCCGCCCCGACGGCAGGGCTGCATCTAACCGATGTGCTGCTGGATGCGATCCGTGCCAGGGGCATCGAGACAACATTTGTAACGCTGCACGTGGGCGTGGGGACGTTCAAGCCCATCGATGTCAACGACCTGACACAACACGTCATGCACGCCGAGCATTACGAGCTGAACGAGGAAGCGGAACAGGCGGTGCAAGGGTGTCGCCGGCGCGGCGGACGGGTTGTCGCCGTCGGCACCACGAGCGTGCGCGTGTTGGAATCGGCCGCAACCGGTCCGACCCCCGGGCGACTGGTCCATGCCTCCTGTGGTCCGACAGACATTTTCATATACCCGCCCTACCGCTATCGCGTCGTCGATGCCCTACTGACGAACTTCCATCTACCTAAGAGCACGCTGCTGGCCCTGGTCATGGCGCTTGCCGGCGTGGAGCCGATTCGCTCGGCCTATCAACACGCGATCGCCACAAGATACCGGTTCTACAGCTTTGGCGATGCCATGCTGATCCTGTAAGCTTGACCCCAGGCGTTTGCTGTACGACTGTTTTCGTGTGGCACCGGCTTCCAGCCGGTGAGAAACCTTAAAGGGTGTTCAAGAATCGTCACGATGAACCGAGCCGCGACCGTGAGGGATCGGTTCTCGTGACCTGAGACCGGACCGCTTCCTTACGGGCGCGGTTCGGAAAGAGGTTTATCAAACACGCTCTTGGGTGAGGGTTACTTGGAAAGCATCGAAATCGTCCTACTCGCGTTGATCGGCCTGTTCGCAGGTATGGTCGGCGGGATGCTGGGGGTCGGGGGGAGCATCGTCATGATCCCCGCGATGACCGAGGTGCTTGGCCCAAACCAACACCTCTACCAGGCCGCCGCGATGATCGTGAACTTCTTCGTCGTGGTACCGGCCGTCTATCAGCACCGCCGCGCCAAGGCCATCGACGGGGCCACCGTAATCCGGATCGTTCCGTTGTCCCTCGTGGCCGTGTTGGCGGGGGTGGGGATCAGTGAACTGCCCTTTTTCGCCGGCGACGGGGAGGCTTATCTGCGCGGGCTGTTCGGGCTGTTCCTGCTATTCGTCGCGGTGACCGATCTCTACCGACTGGCGCGCAAACGCCGGGATGGATCGGCGGCGTCGGCCGAGGGTGTGACCTCGATCGGAGTGCCCCGTCCTATCTCCTGGTGCAGTGCAGCCCTCGTAGCAATTCCGACGGGTCTGGTAGCCGGCGTACTCGGCGTGGGTGGCGGCATCATGGCCGTCCCCTTGCAGAGACGGTTTCTGAACATCCCCATTCGCACGGCCATCGCCAACTCCGCCACGATCATCATCGCGACCAGCTTGGTCGGTGCGACCGCGAAGAACTACGCCTATGTCGTGGACAGCGGCCTCAGCATCTGGTCGTTCATCCTGGCCGCTCTGCTGATCCCGACGGCCATGATCGGAAGTTCCTTCGGCAGCCGGCTGACGCATCGCGTGCCATTGGACTTCGTCAAAGTCGCGTTCTTTTTTCTTCTGCTTGTGGCCGCGATCCGGCTTACGTACGGGGCCTCGCGGGACGTACCGCAAGCACATACTCCCTCGTTGCCAGCGACCTCCACCGGCGCACATTCTGCGCCTCCGCTTCTTTCACGCCGAATGACACCCACCACGTCGACTACACCTGCTCAACTCATTTGCACACCGGCACCGATACGAGTCTGAGAATCGACATCAGACGTCGCACGATGCGACAAGTTGTGCAATGGCAAGGAAGTAACCCATGATGAGACAATACACACGTACACGATGCCCACGGACGCTCACGTTCGCACTGCTTGTTTGTGGTATGTCAGTGTTACCGGGTTGTCTCACAGGGGATGAGTTCCGTACGGTCGCCGGTCCCGGCGTACAAAGCGGCGTGACTTCCATCGTCAACGGCGTGCTGGACGGGCTGTTCGCAATCGTTGAACCCGACACGACCTCGAAATCCGCCAACGGAGCATAGCTCGCCGATTCCTACGGAATCCCAGTTCATACGTCGGGCGTTGTGTGACACACCTGTGTCAGCTTGCGTAGTGAACGGCAGTATACGCAAGACAAGAGCACTTCCCGAAATCGTGTTCCGAACCGCGCCCGTAAGGAAGCGGTCCGGTTTCAGGTCACGATAACCACTCCCCCACGGTCGCGGCTCGGTTCATCGTAACGCCTCGTATGCGCGCTCTGAGGCACATGCATATCTTTCCACATTCGAAGCAATGGAACGCACCCTTTACCAGCCATTCAGGCTTCGCGCAAGTGCCCCTGGTTGTCCGAATGGAAGAAAAAATGTGCCCGCGCAGAATCGGCCGATTCACGCGCAAGAATGGTCCCACACAAGCCCCGGCCTGATGTCTTCCGGTTCAATCTCGAAGCGTAGGAGTCTCTCCCGGGGACCAAGCCCGCCGAATCGGTGATACTCCTCACGCACCTCCCGGAAACCCACCCGGCGATAACAAGCCACCGCGGAGGCGTTGTCGGGAAAGACGACCAGAACGACACGGCTCGCACAACTTGTCTCGAAAGCCTTTTCCACGAACAAATGCACAAGCACCTGACCGACCCGCCGACCCCGCTGATCGGGTCGAACGATGAGGTGCCCCAGCCAGCATTGACTCGGGTCATGACGCATCGGATTCAGTTCGCCATAGCCGACAGGCATAGCATCGCCAGGACGGATAAGCAGAAAAGCTTCACCTTCTGGCCTCTTCCAGGCGACTACCTTCTCCATCGTGAGCGGCTTGCGAGTGCTGGGTGCAACCCATCGCAACTGCTCGTCAGTCTCTACCCAATCGACTATGGCCGCCGCGAATGACGGATCAAAAGGCACGAGCTGGAGCGACGCTGGCGGGGATTGCCCCGTGGAACCAGGATGGGAGAAGCTGACTTGGCTGCGATCCACATTCATCGGATCCGGTCCACGGCCAATGGCGGCAAGGCCATTCTCCTTCGCCGATCTATCGACACGACACGAGAATCCCATCCCCCTGAATGATCGACACTGCGCGCTCGGAACTGAAACCTTACCATTCTTGTCCAAAGCCACAGATAAGAGAGCCACCTCTAGAGACGATGCGCCACACGAACAAGAGGAAACGCCCCACCTGGGGCCGAGCCTGAGTTAGTCGATGGCAAACAAACACGGTTGTGCCGGTCTGGAATAGGCGCGTCCGGGAGGCACGGCGGCCGATGAGCCCCGGCTGGACGAAACTGCCCGGAACTGGATTCGAACCAGCACGTCCATAATCGGACACAAGCACCTCAAGCTTGCGCGTCTGCCAATTCCGCCACCCGGGCTACTGGAGGGGAAGTCTAACCGTCCAAGCCGAGGCGTCAACCGCCGTGCTCATGTCACGCAAACAACGGGGTGTGCCCATACTGTGTGGCATCGTGTCATTCTGTCGTCCTACTGAGATAGTAGCGGCCTGCGTCCTCGCAGGCCGTTTCCTCTGGCAAGCGTTATTGCACACGACGGCCGGCGTCCTCACCGGCCGCTACAGAACGACACTAATTATTCGCATTTGCCTCACAGGATGGCCACACCCTAGCGTTGCCTTCCTGCGTTCGGGCGCATTCGTCCGACCTAACGGGTAGTATTCCCACTCCATGGCAACCCACGAACTCGAATTTGTCGAATGGCTACGGGCTCAGCAAGAGTCCCATCCCGCAGTGCCGCTCGGGATCGGCGATGATATGGCCATTGTGGAAACGCCCGCGGGTCGATTGCTCATGTCATCCGACATGCTTCTCGACGGGGTGCACTTCGACACAACCCGCCACTCCCTGAGCGACATCGGTCGAAAGGCGATTGCGTGCAGCCTGAGCGACTGTGCGGCCATGGCAGTCCGCCCGCTTGGCGCGACTGTCTCCGTCGCTTTGCCTGCCGACTTCCCGATGGATGACGCCCGGGAGCTGTATCGCGGGATGCAAGCCATCGCGGCCGAGTATGAGCTGGCAATCGTTGGTGGCGATACGACAACGTGGGATCAGCGACTCGCCATCGACGTGTCTATAACGGCCGTCCCGTACGAAGGGATTGAACCCGTCACAAGATCCGGTGCGAGACTCGGTGATGAGCTTCACGTCACCGGGCAACTGGGCGGGAGCCTGTCGGGGCGCCACCTGAGCTTCACACCGCGGGTCCACGAGGCGCACGCGTTGGGGGAAGCGCTGGGTGACCGATTGCACGCGATGATCGACATCAGCGACGGTCTCTCTCTTGATCTGTGGCGGATGTGCCTGGCCTCGGGCACAGGCGCCACGCTGGATGAGGGCCAACTCGAATCAATCATCAGCGACGCCGCCACATTGGCATCTTCGGACGGACGCACACCGCTCGATCACGCGCTGAGTGACGGTGAAGACTTCGAGTTGCTGCTTGCCGTGGAGGGTGGGACACGACACATGCCCGGCGAGTTGCACATGATCGGACGAACGACCCAGGGTGGCATGACAATCGCCCGATCCGACGGGCAAGAGTATCCAGTCGAACCGAAGGGCTTCGTTCATTGACGCAGCAAGCAAGTGGCAAGAGACGGGAAACGGACTCGCCTGAGGCGACCTTCGCACTCGGGGAAGCACTCGGTCACTCTCTGGTGGGTGGTATCGTGATCGGGCTCGTCGGACCTCTGGGCGCGGGAAAGACACAGCTTGTCAAAGGAATCGCGGCCGGCAACGCCGCTGATATACCCTTCAGCGTGACAAGTCCGACGTTCACACTAATCCACGAATACCCCGGACGAATGTCCCTGTACCACGTGGATGTCTACCGATTGACGGCACCAAGCGAGTTGACAGCGTTGGGGTTTGACGAGCTGATGCGGCCCGACGCAGCCGTTGTTGTCGAATGGGCTGACCTGGTTCGCCCGGTTATGCCGGACGACGCCCTGTGGATAGAGCTGGCCGTCCTTGGAGAAACCAGCCGCTCGCTCGACTTTACCGCAATCGGTGAACTTTCGACTCGTTGCCTGGACGGTTTGACAGCGGCGTACCGTTGACACTTTTCCCACAGGCTTCTAAGGTCACTCGCGCCGTGGGACGAGCACCTTTAGTGGCACGCCCACGACACGTAAAATGGCTTGACTTAAGGCTCGAAATCCAGCGAGGTTCTATCTTGGCACGACACGACGGAAGACGCAGCGGGGATCTACGCCCCATCGAGATCAAGCGAGGCTACACGTGCAACCCAGCGGGTTCGGTTCTGATCCACACAGGTGGGACGGTCGTATTGTGCACGGCCAGTTGGGAGTCCGGCGTTCCGCGATGGAGGGCGGGGCAAGGCAGCGGATGGGTGACGGCCGAGTACGATATGCTCCCGGGCTCGACTTCGGAGCGGCGCCGTCGCAACCGAAACCGCATCGACGGGCGCACCCAGGAAATCCAGAGACTCATAGGTCGCTCACTACGCGCGGTTGTCGATCTCGAAAAGCTGGGAGAGAACTCGATCCTGCTCGACTGCGACGTCCTTCAGGCCGACGGTGGAACGAGGACGGCCAGCGTGACCGGGGCTTACGTGGCGCTGTGTGATGCAGTCCGCGTCGCGATTCGGAACAAGTGGATAACCCGGTCGCCGGTGCGCGAGCCGGTGGCGGCCGTGAGTGTAGGCAAGCTCGGCAACCGCATATTGCTCGATCTCGATTACAAGGAGGACGTAGCGGCTGATGTGGACATGAACGTCGTGATGACCGGCTCGGGACGCTTTGTCGAAGTGCAGGGCACGGGCGAAGAGGCAACGTTCTCACGCGACGATCTCGACAAGCTGTTGCGTCTCGCTTCGCGCGGAATCAAGCGGCTGGTCGAAGAGCAGGGGAAGGCCTTGCAGAGGCGGCTGCGATGACCGCGCGACTACGTTCGACGCCCGTGCCTCTGCAATCTCTAGCAACGCGATTACTGCTTCTGGTAGTGCCGGTGGTTGTCGGGGGGTGCGCATCGACGGGTAACCCCGACATGCCTGGTTCAATGTGCAGACGCAAGGGAATACCCTGGACGATCCGCTGCCTGGAGATCCAAGGCCCCCACGGGCTGCAACTTGTCGAGCAGTTTGCCGAAACTATGAAGCGGACATCCGGTATCCGACCGCGGAGCGTATTCGTCCGTGACGACCCGGACGGTGTCGCTCGCCTTTACTACGGAGTGTACTACCGGCGTACCGACCCCAAGACCGGGAAACGACCACTGCCGCGCGAATTGCGCAAGGACATCAAGCTGATACGGGAACTCGGTGACGCCTCGGGCAAGCCCGTTTTCGTCCGAGCCATGCCTGTCGGCCTGCCGATTCCAGACGTCGGCAATCCGGATTGGATCCTGAAGAATGTCCAGTCCACCTACTCTCTCCAGGTCGCCGTTTTCGTTCCGACTGACACCTTCTGGGAATTCAAGAAAGCCGCCGCGGAGCTCTGTAACCTGTTTCGCGAGAAGGGGTACGAGGCCTATTACCATCACGCGGATAGTGCCAGTGTCGTGACGGTCGGTTCCTTCGGACCCGATGCCGTGATTACGAGGATCCAAAACGGAAAGTGGGAAACGTTCTACAGCAGCGAGGTGCTCGTTCTTCAACGTGAGGATCTGCTGAAGCACAACCTGCTCAACGGGTCGATTTATCGTGCCAGGAACGATCGGGGCAAGATGACGCCCGTTCCCTCTCGATTGGTGAAGATTCCACATGCCGCCGAGGATGAACTGTGGTAAAGCACGGCACTCTCCTGCTGGCAACGACGAATGCCGGTAAGCTGCGCGAGTTGCGTGCGGTTCTCGATGGACTGCCGATTGACGTAACGACGCTCGCTGATCATCCCCATCATCCCGAGCCGGTCGAAGACGCTGATACGTTCGAGGAGAATGCTCGCCGAAAGGCCCTTTACTATGCCGGGCGAACGTGCGGGTGGACGCTCGCCGACGATTCGGGGCTGGAGGTTGACGCTCTGGACGGTGAGCCTGGCGTACACTCGGCCCGATACGCCGGTCCTGCATGTGACGCCGCAGCCAACAATGACAAACTGATTCGAGCACTCACCGGCGTGCCTCCAGAGAGGAGAACCGCCCGATTCCGTTGCGTGGTCGCCCTGGCACGTCCGGGCGAGGTCGTGGACATCGCAACAGGCGCCGTCGAGGGCATAATCGTGGACGAGCCGAAAGGAACTAACGGGTTCGGCTACGATCCGCACTTCTTCGTACCGGTGTACGGGATGACCACGGCCCAGATGCCGCCGGAACAGAAGAACCGCATCAGCCATCGAGGCAAGGCGCTGCGTGCAATCCGTCCCGTGATAGAACGCTGGATGGCATGCGACGGCAACGGCTCGCCCGCGAAGCGTGGCGGGCTTCCGTAGCGAGCCTGGAATGCGTGCGTCCCATTGGGGGTGGCATGGACAAGCGGAAGGTGCAATTCACGCTTCGTGCCGACTCACTCTTGGGCTGCAAGAGCCCGTTCGCATTCATGAAGCGGAGCTTGCCCGTGTTGCGCTACCGTGGCCACCGGACGCCCCGAGCACGGGCAAGGACCACCCCTAGACACTCTTTAGCATTCGGAAACGTTGGCGTAGGCGGTCCTTGCCCATGCCACCCGCCTCGGATTCGCCACCCGCCTCGGATTCGCCACCCCCATTCGGGATGCACCCGCCTGGAATCCGAATCCGGGCGCTCGGTTGGCGCCTGCACACCAGCTGCTACAATCCTGCTTTCTTGCGCGTGGTCAGCAGGCCAATGAAAAGGGAGTTGCGGCATTGATACCATCCCTAGTTCCCAGGCGGATGTTCTTCACGAAGGGCGCTGGAAAACATCGTGAAAGCCTTCAATCCTTCGAGGAGGCATTGCGCAATGCCGGTATCGCCGGCACAAACCTCGTCCGGGTCAGTAGCATCTTCCCACCGAACTGCAAGATCGTCACGAGAGCCAGAGGGCTCGAACAGTTGACTGCCGGCCAGATCATCTTCTGCGTCATGGCCGAGTGCCGAACAAACGAGCCGAACCGCCTCGCGGGGGCGGGAATCGGGCTCGCCATCCCCGCCGACAAGAACAGCTACGGTTACATCTCGGAATACCACGGCTTCGGCATGACCCAACGCACTTGCAGCGATTACGTCGAGGACATGGCCGCCACCATGCTCGCCACCACCCAGGGCATCGACCTGGACCCGGACAAGGCATACAACGAGCGGAAGGAGATCTACCAGGCCAAAGGCTTGATCGTTCGAACGCGAGCGGTCGTTCAGACGATCGAGGGGGACAAGCACGGCCTGTGGACAACTGCTGTCGCCGCCGCCGTCTTCGTTCTCTAAAGCGTTCCTGGTTTCGTGTGGCGAGTGTAGCGCCGCCCCTTGTGGGCGGCGTTCGGTAATCTGCCACGTCACCCACAAGGGGTGACGCTACATGAAAACCAAAAACGCTCTAACCCGTAGTCCTCCTGGTTCAACGATATGCCCATGAATACCCACGCAAACAAACCCGAGTCTCGCGGACAGGCCTTCTGGCTCGAGGGTCGGCGCATCGAGCCGCTGGAGCTCTCCGGCAACGAAAAAGTCGCCGACATGATCGACAACGTCTTCGCCGGAAGCGGCTTCAATGCACGTCTCCTGGCCGAGGGTGCCAAGTTGTACGCGCGTATGTTGGATGCGAACGCAACGGTCTGCATCACTCTGGCCGGCGCGATGACCCCGATCGGCGTAGGCGGCATCTTTATCTCACTCATCGAGAAGGGCTTCGTGGATTTCATCATCTCGACCGGAGCGAACGTTTTCCACGACATGCAGCGTGCGTTCGATTTCCCCATGGTGCAGGGAAATCCGAACGTCGATGACAACGTGCTTGCGGAAGACGGGGTGGCGCGCATTTACGATGTCTTTATCCCGAACGACGATGAGCTGGCAGGGGCCGACGCCATCGTGCACGACGCCGTCGCCCGGCTGGATGCGTCGCGCCCGGTATCCTCCGCCGCACTACATCGCACACTGGGTGAACTGATCTGGGAGAAGGGGCTCTATCCCGAGAAATCGATGATCGCCGCTGCGGCCAAGGCGGATGTCCCCATCTATACGTCTTCGCCGGGCGACTCGGCTATCGGTATGAACCTGGCCGTTCACCAACTGCTGGCCGGACCGGTCCCTTTCGACCCGATCCTGGACGTGATCGAGACGGCCGCAATCGTGCGCGACGCCGACGCCAGCGGCGTCGTCGAAATCGGCGGCGGCTCGCCTAAGAACTTCTATCTTCAAACGCAGCCCATGTTGCAGCAGATGCTCTTCGACAAGAGCAAGGGCGGGCATGACTATTGCCTGCAATTGACGGCAGACCCGCCGCACTGGGGCGGCCTCTCCGGTGCGACGCCGTCGGAGGCACGGAGCTGGGGTAAAATCCGCGACGCTCAGAAGAACAACGTCGTCGTCTACTCATGCGCCTCGATCACCTTCCCCCTGATCGCTCAATACGCAATGGCTCGGGTCAAGCCGCGACCACAACGACGGTTGTCCGGGCGAATAGACAAGTTGACGGATGAACTGCGGAGGACGGCTCGCGACAAACCCGCCCTGCGGCAGGAGCATCCCGAGTTGTTCGATGGTTTGTGATTCTCATCCAGGGAGGTGGTTGACACGACGATTCGCGTCCCCCCACGGCTAAAGCCATGGGCCACCCAGCCCCAAGGCTGAAACCAAGGGCGACCCACCAATTGGGGATTGGCGATTGCGGATT
>JAUXGE010000325.1 GCA_030622435.1 Planctomycetota bacterium | reverse complement strand
CTTCAAGTTCGGCTGCAATCGACAGTCCGGCCTCATCGTTACTGATGTTCAGCGCATCATCATCGGACGCAGCTTGTCGCAAAGCTGAGACTGCTTGGTTCCGGGCGACTTGAGCAAGATAGGCTCGGAGCGAGGAGGGGCGGCGTTGTGGATCACGCTGCATAGATTGGACGAATCCGACCCACGTAGCAGACGCCACCGACTCGAGCCATTCCGGATCCCTCCGGCAGCGGTCTTTCGACACGCGAAAGATCTTGTAACGAACCAGCCGGTCGTACCGGCCCATGAGTACGTTAAGGGCAGCCGAATCCCCACCCAGCATCCCGGCGATAAGGAAATCATCGCTCGGGACTGGTGTTGCATCCTTACCACCGGTCGCACCGGAATCAACACTTCGGTTGACGGGCATGCACGCATTATCAAACAAGTGCCGCAGCGGTCAACGATCTCGCCCGGCATCGGATCGCGGTGGCAGTCCTGTGGGCTGCCCGCCTCGGTCGGCCAGGAAACCCGCTGGACCGTGAAGTTACGCGTCGGACATCCAACCCGGCGCATGGCATAGGCCGGTAACCCTCCCATCCCCACAACGAAACAAACGCGAACCGCCGTGCGGGGTGGTCTCTCACGCCGCCTCCGGAGTCGAGTCCGGCCCTCTCTTGCTGACGTCCGAACTCCGATCAGTGCTCGTGATCGTGCAACGGTTCCGCGTCGTGTGAGTGTCCATCATCGTCAGCATGCTCATCGTGCGAACCGCCATCCTCTATCCCGAGGGCGTCGTGCAGGCAGCCGGTGACGACAACGGTGACAACGTCGCCAAGGTATGCACCGGACAACGCTGCTATATCACCGGCCACCTCCAGGTTGCATCCCACCGCTCCGAACAGAAAGGAGCCCAGAAGCAGGATCATCACGCTTGTCGTCGGAAAGGAATTCCGTTTCATGTCTTGTTACTCCTCATCGGCACGAAGGTCCGGGCGATTGCAAAGACCACCAGAACCGCACCAAAGCAGCTTACGATTGACGAGCCGGTGGGCATGTCAGCGAGAGCCGACAGAGCCAGCCCAAGGACGGTCGTGGCGACCGCCACGGCCCAGGCCATTGCGAGCTGTGCACCAAACCGATCGGCGAAGAGCGATGCGCAGGCACCCGGAATAATCAGGTAACTGAAGACAACGAATACGCCCGCGATGCCGACTGACTGAGTCACCATCAGGGCAAATGAACCATAGAACAGACAATCCCATAGCCGGACCCGCTTACCAGCCTTCTCCGCCGCTCCCACGCCTTGCGAGATCTCCAGGAAACTCCTGCGAACGGTGAAGTGAAAGGCACCGAGGACGAGATAGAGCATCAGCATGACTGCCACCTGCCGCCAGCTCACAAAAAGAATGCTGCCGACGAGCATGGCCTCCATCTTCTCGTGCCCGTGCGGCGCTTTGCTCAGAATCAGCACGCTCAGGGCGGCGCAAACCACGAAGATAATTCCTATGACTGCTTCATGTGGTATGCGTTCGTCCTCGAGCCGTCCAAATGACAACAGTACGGCTCCCAGGAGTGCAAAAAGCAGTGACATGCCATACGAGAGGTATGCGTGTTCGTGATCCTCGTGTTCCTGAACCGCGTGATCTTGACCCGCGTGATCGTGAGCATCCCCGATGACACCCTCGGTGTTCGACACCGATTCCGTGCTCGCTCCGTCCTCCTCCAGACCAAGCTCTTGGGCCAACTGTGCTTCGGTGACGAACGTCACGCCTGCTTCGGTTTGATGAAGATGGGGCTCCAGACACACCAAGGGAGCAATGACAAGTGCCACCGCGGCTCCCAGCGCCGCCGCCTGCGCCAGCGCCAGGTCGACGAAGATCACGCCTCTCCTGATTACGTGCAGACCCATGTAGCAGTGCAGCGAAGCGATGACCAGGCACGCTGCGAATGGTGCTGCGAGAAACGGCAGGGCTTCGATAAGTCGCTCCAAGAGTTATCTCCTGCATAGAGCGCAATCGTCGAGCACATTCATCTTTCTAGCGCCGTGCTCACGCGATTGACGATATTGTCGATCATTGCCAGGTAGTCCGTTGCCTCGGGTTGACCACCGACGGAGTTGGCGCACTCGACCACGCTGATACCCGTTTCCGCCGCCACGAGTTCGGGTGCCTTGCGACTGTAGAACGGTTCCATCAAGAGCACCTTGACCCCCTCGGCCTTTACACGCCTGACCACATCGGCCACATGTCCCGGGCTTGGCGGTATTCCCGGCTTGGGTTCCAGTTCATCTGTCACGACCAGCCCGAAACGATGGGCGAAGTATGACCAGCTTCGATGATAGGTGACGATTTTCTGGCCGACATGCGGCTTCATGGTCGCCAGCCAGCCCCCCAGCGCCGGCTGCCCCGGCTCTTCGAGCTTCTTGTCAAGCTTCCGTTTGAGCACCAGAGCCCAGATCTTGCCTCCCCCAACCCTGGCAACCAGTTCTCGGCCGAACATGCGCTCGTCCAGCTCGCGCTGAAAGGAGGCCGTTCGTTCCTTGAAGTAGTCCGCGTGCTCGGGCGCCAACCTCTCGAGTCGCTTGCCGATGTTCTTGGCGACAATGCGCCCGTTCAGTGGGTCGATCCAATAGTGCGGATTTCCCAGAGGGTGGATATCTCCCATCGAGCGATCGATCTTCTGTGTGGGCACCTCCAATCGCAACACGCCTTCCGATGCATCGACGTGCCCCTGTGTACCGACACGAATCTTGCCGTTGCGCGAGCCGTCCAGGATCAGGCCCTCGTATCCGATCTCCAGTTCCAGCCCCACCCGGATCCAGAGGTCGGCCTTGCGGGCGGCCATCATGTAGCTCGGCTTGGCGGAGATGAAGTGCGGGTCTTCGTAGCCCGTGGCGATTGCGGTCACCTCGACTTTATCGCCGCCGACGGCGCGGGCGATGGCAGCCAGATCGGTTGTAGTGGTGACAACTCTTAGCTTGTCACTTCCTCGAGCGGGCACCGCCGAACACGCAGCGACGCACAAGGTCAAAACCATGAAAGATCGATTTGCGATAGACGGCATCGGTGAATCTCCATATTAGTAATCGTGGGCGGGATGAGTGCCCAGGCTGAAGTTGCTCTGCAAGAACAGTTCATGCTCCCTCTCGTCGCCATGAACCCTGAAGTTCCGGTCGGTGTACTGGTAGCCGAGCCGCCAGTACAGGTATGCGCTTTGCAGAAAGGTCAGGTACGCCGAGTAGCCATGCTCGTGCATGCTAGAGCTGTAGGGCATCTGCGAGTAATCGTAACGGGCGCCGGCCACCCAGCGACGAGCGAATTGATAGTCGGCCGCGGTGTACATACCCCACGTAGTCTCCTGACCACCAATCAGATCGGCCTGGGCGGCGAGCACTTCAGTCTGCCACAGGAACGATCTGTACTTGCCCGTACGGGGAGGCCTCCACTTGTACGTCAGATCGACACCCTCGACCATCGTGCGGTTGCCGCCGTGCCCCTCATCGTTCGGCGCCGTGGCAAATGTAAGACCGGCCTCGAGGGTGGAAGCGGCGGAGAGATCGAAGAAGTTCTTCAAATGGAGCAGATGGACGAAATCGTCGGTCTCCTCACCGGCGAACAGCGAGCTGTCGTTGTTGATGACCTCGTAGGTGAGTTCGATGTACTTGTCCCACGGGTTGGGTATCAGCCAGCTCACGCCGATCCCATCGCCTGAGAGGCCCCCGTGGCCAAAGTAGTTCTGGATCATCAGCGGATGCTCGACCCAGGGCAGGGCGTGCAAGTGTTGCGGGTTGGCTTTGCCGAACGTGGTTTTGAACCGCCCGGCTCGTGCCTGAAGATCCCATGGCAGCCCCAGATACGTAAGGTACGCCTCCTCGAGGTGCGTATGCCACTCTCCGTCGTGGCGGCCGAACCCGAGGAAAATGTCCGCTCTCGTGAAGGGGTCGATGTATCCTGCAAATCCAATCTCGAAATGGCGTAACAGGAACTCGTCGTCGAATTCCCCGCCCTCGCAGCTCGAATAGTGGCCAACGAAATCGACGTTGACGCTGATGTCGGGATTGGAGCTCTGGAAAGCCCGCCCGACCGACTCGACGAAACCCGGCTCTTCTGCGCCGGGAGCACCCTCGGCACTCAGCTCCAGGAGCAGGGCTTCAAGGTCCTCCTCCTGGTCCTCGGACTCCGGTGCAGATAGCCTGTTTCTCAGTTCACCGAGTTCGGCCTTGAGCTCGTCGATAGTCCGTTCATACTCCTCCTTTTCCCGAGCATGTCGGGCCTCCAACGCGTCGAGGCGGGCATGGAACGCGCGGAGTTCTTCGAGCACTTCCAACTGCCCGGCCGGTTTGTCCTGCCCTGCGGCCCGTGGCAAAACCGCAAGCACGGCAACACCGACCAAACACAACTGGTGAAGCATCATGGTCTGCTCCTGTGATGTCTTCTTGGGATTGATGGGTCCGTTTACTGAAACGACTGTAAGTCCTGGAAACGGCTACAGCACGTTCAGTGGCGGACCTCGCGTCGGCATGGCGAACACCGGTCTGCAACTCGGCAGTGATACCGGCAGCAAAACCGATCGCAGCTGGGGGGCGGGTGCCGGAAGGACCTGCGGCGCAGCTTCAGGCACGCAGGATGGAGACATCGCCAGCAGACAAACCGCACACGGCCCGTTGGCGTGGCAGTCACCGTGACCGGACGCCGCCGCTTCACCGAACAGCAAGGCTGCCGTCAAGACCAACGCGACCATCGCCGCTTTGGCGCCGGCATGTCGTTCTGTCCATTCCAGCCAAAACATGTTCTGCGATCCTACCAAGGGACTTGATGGAGTCAAGAACATTCCCGCGCATCCCGCTGCGCTGCAACACCGGATCAACTAGTGAGCGGAATGGACCGGATCTGGCCTTCGAGGGGTGCCTTGTTATCGGCAAGTCTGCTTTAATTTGGAATAGGTCCATCGATTCAGTAGAATGGCAGTTTTGACGGGGCAAATGGGCGATTTCGGTTCAGACGGCACCAGGCGCCTTCGTCCTGGGTGATACGTAACCGGAGAAAACGGATGGACAGGGTAGCATTCAGATTCGTCGTGCTGTGTCTGGCGGTGTCCGGGATCGCTGGTGCGATGCAGGGCTACCCGGTAGGAAGTGCGTCTCCGTATCAGAAGGAACCGGCCGAGAACGGCAGATACCTTGCTGTGTCTCAATCTGCTTCGCGCAGCAATGACGACGTCGATGGCGACGGCGTGTTGGATTCTCAGGACATCTGCTGTCAGACGCCGCCGGGTGTGCCTGTCGATGTCGGTGGACGGCCCCT
>JAUXGE010000337.1 GCA_030622435.1 Planctomycetota bacterium | reverse complement strand
TTTCTCAGGTTAGGACACAGATAACACATCAATTGGTAGAAAATTTTGGAATTCCAATAGCTGAAGTAGCCCGCCAAGTGGGAGTTTCCACGTCTGCTATCTCCAAAACCCTTAACAGGACAATGAAAAATTAATTCAACTCAGTCAACAACGCAATTTACGTCGGTGCACACGACGCTCGTTCTGGCAACGAGATGTTCACGACCATCCCCGGAGGTATTCGGAACCCCGACAGGCATACCTCCAGCTCCGCCACATCAGCAGATGATGTCACTCCCGTATTCGGAGGCACATATGGGCACACCGTCACCTCCTCGACGTTTCGCGCGAAGCACCATTGCAGCGAGGACCGGAGCCGCGCCCGGTGGAAGTCGAGGTCTTGTCGTCCGTAACCCCAGAGCAGGTAGAGGCGCACCTCTCCATTAGCATCATGGACGACATCAATCGCCCGATCGAAGAGCGCGTCGCCGTCCGGGCGCCCTAGATCGGCGATCGCCGACCAATTGCCGACCCACTGCAGTCCCATTCCAACCACGAGTGACGACACACCGCTCGTTTCTCGAACGTCTCGCACTAGTTCGGTGTGCACGAAGCGCGGTACGGATTCGATCCACAACCTCTCGACACCGAAATGCCGAATGACGCGGCATGTCCGAAGGAGCTCGTCGGTAGGAACCTCCGCCTCGTTCAAAAGAGACCCATCGTTGTAGAGCGCAAGCTCGCGAGGCCGGTATCTGGACAAGGCTTGCTCCACCGTCACTGCAACGTCGTGTCGGGGAGAACCGCGACCGTAGAGGGGCAGCGCGCAAAAACTGCAGCTAGGGATCCGGCAACCGCCAGTCGCGACGATGAGCTTGAGCCGACCGTGCGATAACGTCGCCCACCGAGCCCCATCCACATCGCCTCGAATCGGGATCGCGGTTGGCAGACTCCTATTTGACCCAAAGGCGGCCGCTACTGCGGGCTTTGCGTGCAACGCTACCCGTTCGAGAACGCGAACCACGGATTCAGGCTTCTGGCTCACCGGAAGCCACAAGTTCCCGTTGTATCGCAAAAGTTCGGACTCCAACTGGTTTCCACGATCAACACCGGCAGCATCGATCAAAGATGCGATTCGTACGTCGCGGGTCTCGCTCGTGTCGTAGCCCAACGCCTTCGATACCTCTCCCCGTAGTACGGTCGACAAGCATTGACGTAGCGTGATGTAGCGGTTCTCAAGATCGCGAAGACGTCCCGTGCCGACTATCCCGCGGAGCAACGCGCGCTGCAGAGCTGGCGCTGCGTTGGCTCTTTTGAACCCGTGGGCGATCTCGGCTACGAACGAGCGATGAGAAAACGGTCGGTTGCCCCATCGTCCTATAAACTCGATGGCAGCTTCACGGTGGGCTTCATGGAGGAGTAAACGGGCCAACAATGGACGCCTAGCATCGTGCGCCCTGCGGGCAGACACAAGCAAGCCCGCGCGCAGACGCTGATGCTCCTCAACGCGCCGCCACCGCGCCACCGGCCGCCAGTAGGAGTTCGCCGCACGTCGCCAGGCCGCTTCCAATGTCCGGCTGTTGAAAAACAGGACGTAGGACTCCGACAGACAGTAGCCCCACTCGACATCCTTCCACGCCGACTGCAACCAGACCTGTCCCGCAACATTCAGATCGATGACGACCCCTCCCGCTGACACACGGCGGTAGACACGCCTCGCCATGGCTTCGTCGATGATGACCAGCACGTCCGCATCGCGAGCCGGCTCCCCTCGGGCCAGACTACCGAACGCAAGAATGAGCACAGGTGGAGTATCCACTGGCATCAACCTCTCCCACAGCTTGCGCAACTGGTCGCGATCGGCTAGCGGTCGGGAGCTCCGCACCCAGGCGGTCATGACGTGCGCTATCCGGTCCCACCAAGCGGCTAGGACATCGGGACCACTCATCCGAACACCTCGACGACGCGGGGCGGCCGCTCATTACCACCTCCTGCCGTGATGCGAAGCGAGCACCACCCTCGGAGCAGGTGGTGCGCGACATAGAGGCGGTCGACGACGGGGCACCAAAGCAACGCACATGCCAAAAAACGGTGCAACGTCACGCGCGTCATGAGAGTGAATCCAACTAGGTGATAGGAGCGTCCCGACTCCAGCAGCACGCCACCTCCCGGAAGCAACCGGCGTCCGATGCGAACCGCCGCAACGCGAGCTTGTGAGGACACACGGACCCGCAGGTCCAGCATCGGCACATGTTTATCCTCGTCACCTTCCTTGCCGACGCACGATGACACTGCGATTGATTTGGGTGACCCTGCATTACGGCGAAGATCTGTCAAAGCTCCGCTCAATGCGGCACTGCGCGTGATCTCGATGAAATCATCAGGGGTCGGAGCCGCGAATTCAACCGCGTCCATCAACTTCTCATCGAGCAATCCCTTCTGAACAGCCACCATCACGAGAGCGTCCCAGAATGGGGCGTCATGCACCGCGCGAACCTGCTCAGCGTGATCCCGGAAGGCATTCCAACGTTCGTCGAACCCTATACGCTCCTGTACGCTGGGGGGTTTGCAAAGCTCGAACAAATGGAGCTTGTCGACGTCCGGAAGGCGCGCGACCAACGCAGTCCATAGCTCGATCGCGTCCACACCGATTAGATTGTCCATGGTCTCACAACTCAAAGAAGCGGGTGCACGGCACCTTCAATCCGACGGAATTCGTCATGGTCAAACCCTGGCATGCGCTCCCCCGGCGAGTAGTGCACATGCACGATGCGCACCTCGTTCAGTGAGACGCCTGTCCCCGGGAGGGCGGCGCTTGCGTTGCGAACGACTATGCAGCGCATGGTCTCGATGCCGTTCCGCCAGCAGTAGGAAGTACGCGTATTACCTTCGATCCCGATCAACTCGCCACCCCGCTCCTCCACGACTGGTGGCGCGACTACTGATTCCCCGCCGTCCTTCAGTGTTGCCACTGCGGGTTCGAACAGCTCCAGACCACAGGCGCGATAAACGTCCACAAGCCTGACAACTTGCCGGTACTTGTACGCACGAACGAGTTTCGTGATCGTCCGAACACGAGCAACCTCTACATTCTCAATCGACAAGGCAACGTCCGATGAGGCGTATTGCGCTACGCCTTTCCTCAACATTTCCAGCAGACCCTCACTGTCCATGGGTTCCAGTGACGGTACGAAGTCGATCGAGTCGGCGGATGGAAGGTAGCCCTGAAGAGTGTCCTGGATTCCTCGGATCGCTTGCTGGTGAGCCGGTCCGCTATACTGTGTCGCCAGCGGGCTATGGCTCCCACGATTCTGCCACCCGACGACGGCAGAACTGGCGTTTGCATCGTTGCGCACGAACAGATATGCCCGCATCGGCAGGTCCTCGACACATACCAGTTCGACTCCGAGACCCTCCAGGTTAGCGCGACGGGTGCGCTCGCGCGCTCGCTCGCGGTCGTTGCCAGCCTCCCGACTAGTGATCACTCGGACGCGGATTCCCTGGCGGCGCCAGTGAAACACAGTTGGAAAGAGCTTCCAGAACCATTCCGTACTGGGATCCGAAATCACGATTTGCTCTGCGGGCGTCTCCGACATCTGGACCAAAGCGGCGTGGAGTTGGTCCTCATCGAGAACGACATCTTCGTCGCTCGCACCGGCGCGCACGTTTAGGCTCTCCGCGGCGATGAATTCCCGAGTCTTGGTGCGACCTGATTCGAAGAGCTTGTCCACCGTGGTATCCGTCATCGCCTCGAAGTCCGTCGCCCCGATGTCGCCCGTGGGGATGTCAATCGTGTGAACTGATTGTTGCAGTTCGATCTGAAGTTCCGTCGCGCCGCTCACCATCGTATCGATGAACCGCTTAACCACAGTCTCCGGGGTCCATGAAGCGGGGGATTCGAATTCCTCTACAAGCCGGAATGCGAGGATGCGTCCGCCAGCACGGGTGTCGAATACGAAGGCTGGCAAGTTGCTCAGGACGCCTCCGTCCACTAGTCGCCCGCTTCCCTGCACTACGGGCTGAAAGAACAGCGGAATGGAGCATGACGCACGCACGGCGAAGGCCACTATGTCATCTGGGGTTTTCTCTTTGCTCCAGACCCGGACCGATTTCGTATCGAGGTGGGTCGCGACGATATACGTGGGCCGGAGCAAGTCCCTGAAGCGCACCGGACGGCTTGCGTTGGGCAAGAGCTGCGCCAGCCGCTCGTCTACCCACTCCTCCACTCCTTCTGACGAGTACATTCCACCGAACCGCGCGATCTGCGAGAATTTCGTGAAGACGGGAGCAGCCAGCCATCCAAGGACTCGCACTGTCTGGCTCGCCGAGCCGTCCTTACGCGTGGGTTTTCTCAACAACTTGCAAAAGTCGAGGGCACGTAGCTCCTTCTCTACGAAGTCAGGCGTCGCTCCAGCACCGATCAACGCCGCCATGATGGATCCGGCTGAGGTACCCGCCACCTCCGCGAAGAACACGCCGGCGTCGTATGCCGCTTGATACGCCCCGGCCAAGGCCACGCCCCGGCACCCGCCTCCCTGGAACACTGCACGACAGCTATCGAAGTACCTTGTCTTGATAGTGCTGGCGTTCTCCTCGGTCAATACCCTTCTCCTTTTTCAGAAACCATGCGCTCGTCTCAGGAGTATTGATTTTATGTTACAGCGCAACTCCTCATATGAAATTTTAAGTCGAAATGTACCTGCCTCCTGAGCCAGATAACGTGCAACAATTGGGCATCTTGTGGGTCACCCTCCCCGGCATGGTAGTGCACCATGTGCTGTAGGGATCAATCATATAGACCTGATGTCTCCGGGCGTGTGCAGCCTGCGCAAGTGCCAGGTGATATGTGTATGTCAGGTTGCTACTTTCAAGACGCTCGTATGAGTCGAAATCCGTCAGCCCTGAAACACATAACCCCTAAGCTCACCGGCGTCAAGTGAACCGCTTGGTGTACGCCCGGCATGGGCGTGAACTTGTGGGGTGAAAGTCCCCTGTATATGAACCCCGTTCCATCATTTTATGATGGTAACGAAAGTACTAGCCGAAGGCAAGCGCCTTCGGCTAGCTATGGCGTCTCAAGAGGTCATCATCGCAAGGTATCGT
>JAUXGE010000301.1 GCA_030622435.1 Planctomycetota bacterium | reverse complement strand
TACCATGCCTCGATAGCTCCTGCCAGTTTCCGCAGCGCGCCGCTCATCCGACTTGAAAGCCTCCAACCCTGCTGTCCACCGTAACGGCTGTTCATCCACGTGACGTGCTCGATCAGACCGAGTCTGGTGAGCTTCGCGCGGGCGCGCTCGAGCGTTCGCCGGCTGATGCTGAAGCGGCATTCAAGGTCGGCTAAAGCGGGTATGGGTTGCTTGGCCGCCCTGAGCGCCAGGAGAATTCGTGCCGCGGCGTGCTGCTGGTTCTTGTTGCCAGGAAAGAGCATCGCTACGAGATCGGTGAGGTCATCAATCTGCCTGATCCGCCGGTACCGGAAATCGATCTTCGTCGGTTCGGTCATCGGCGCTCACCGGATGACGCGCGTTCGTCCCGTCCACGGGGTTTCTCGCGTTTAGAATCAGTGCCGCTCGCAGACACGGCTTCCGTTTCCAGCCTACCGCTCATCATCTCTTGCCGCGCTGCATAGCGCTCCTTGCTGATTCGGATTGCATGTTCTCGGAGTTCGGTGCCGAAGGTTCTTTCGATCAGGAGAATCGTAGAGAAGGCGGCGATGTAGATGTCGTTGAAGACCCGCTGGAATCGCCAACGAACGCCCTGGCGGGTCATCCGAAAGGCTCGGTTGACCTTGTCGCCGTAAGTCCCGCGGAGGACCATATAGCTCGGTCGATCGGCTTTCAGCTCAACACCCAGATCATGCGATTCCATGAGTTCGCGCAGCAGCTCAAGGAACGTGCGGTCCTTTTCAGTTAGCTTCACGATGCATCACCATAATGGTCTGGCCTTCCTGCTGGATTTCGATCAGTCCGGCGTTGGCCATGAATATGATTGCGATGAAGCGACATATCCGGTCCAAACGGGCGTCATCACTCAAGGGTGGTATCTCATCAAACATGATGGGATACGGCTCCAAATGGGCCTGAACGTGGCTTTCGTAGCGCGACAGGTCAAAGCCCTTGCAGTCGAGTCGCAGGACCCCGGGCTGAGTTCCGGCTATCAAGCTGTTCAAAGCCTCAACCAAGCCTGGAACCGCTTCCAGATCAGCCGGGCCAGCATCCAGCGGCAGGGACCGGCTCTCGATCAACCGCGCTTGCAGGCGGGCCCTCTGGTCACTCTTGCGTTCCCGGTGCTCAGCCATCCTCGCTCGGAAGTACACAGCATCGAAGACCAAGCCATCAAAAAGAAAACGCGAAGACACGTCGCTGCCACATTGGCTGCAACGGTACCGCCGGATCTCGATCTTCGGAATCCCGCCGCAGTCCGAGCACCGCTGGAACACTACTGTCGGGTCGAACGCACGCGCGCACGCAGAGCACCGGCACCGTCCTTCGGCGATCATGTTCAATCCGCCGCCGCACTTGGGGCAGGCATGCGCGAGTAGCATTACCTCGTAAAAGAATTGGCGGACCCGGTCGGTGTATACGGTGACGGCTTCCGTCACGCGAAACGCCATGCTGATGATGTTCATGGGCCCACGCTGTTTGCCTCATCATGCGTCCAGCTGGAACCGGTGTCTGCGTCCGGCGGAGTGCTCTGCTGCTTTGGCGTAAACTTCCGCCTGCAGGCCTTGCACTGCCGGATTCGACGGATGCCCATGGTCTTTGTCTTGCGCACGCCCTTTTTGATCGAGCTGGAGCCGCAGTACGGGCACGCGGGTGGTCTTCCTCTGTTCATTCCTATCACCTCGCGGGACATGGAAGAGGCCTGAGTTTATAAAAGTGCGCGACCACCACCATGTGACGACGCGATCCGCGCGATCATGAACGCTGGCGAGCGGAGTAAGATTTATATAGATGTAGCGCCATAGGTGCTACATGAAAGGCACGACACCTCTCACCGGCCTGGAAATCAGCGGGTTACTCGAGACGCTCCTTCCGGATTTCATCCTTGCGTTTACGTTCTTCACGGCGCTCGTCTACGCGGTGTTGGGCCGTCGTTTCGGGCGTCAAAAGCCGGCTGTTGCCATGTCCGGCTCGATCGGGCTGGCATTGGCGGTCGGACTCGTCTGGTGGGAGCGCGACCATGGATGGTCGATCCGCAGCCTGGGCCCGGTGGCCGTTGCGTTCGCACTGATCATGTTGGTCATCGTTGTATACCGCGCCATCCGGCAACAGGGTGGATCCTGGGCTGGCATCGCTCTCGCGATTGGGATCTGCATTTTGGTGGCTGGGGCATTTGGCGTGAACTGGCCCGCTATCGCCAAGCGGTTGCAGTGAGTAACACCGCAGGCGTCTAGCCCGACGCCCGTTGCCCCGGATAGCAACAGCCGCAAAGCTACGTGTTCAGCCCACAGCGACCGCCTCGATCTTTGCTGAGGACTGCTCCCGGGGATTCTGTGATGGGTCACTCACGAGGTCACTCAAACGAGCCTCGGATCATCCAGAATCCGGCGCATTCCTCTGACGCAGCCGCGCCGTTCGCTTGTCGTATGTCCTTTATTATCAATATGTTATGTAATTCGGGGCGACTGGATTCGAACCAGCGACCTCTTGACCCCCAGTCCAGCGGAGGACGTGCCGCTGTTCACCGACGTGACGCAATCCCCTACATTCTCTGCGGCACCAACCATCATCCTTGCGCATGCGGGAGCGTCACGGACGCCAGAAGGACTCAGGCGGACTCGTGTGCCTGGTGGCAATCCGTGACAACCCGCAGACGCGGACCGAACTCGACCGTGTCGCGCATCTCGTCCGGTACGAGCGCCGCGTAATGTCTGCGGCAGATTTCAGGGCTGTTGCCCATCAGCTCGCTGATCTTAAAAAGCGATTCACCCTTCTGGGCAAGATGGCTCCCGAACGTGTGCCGGAAATCCAAGCACGACCACGGCAGACGGGCCGCACGGTTGATCTCGCGAAGCGTTTGAGAGAAGTTGTCCGGATCCCACCGCTTGCCTCGCGGGGAGGGGAAGTACCACACGCATCCAGCCGGACGCCGGTGCGACTCAAGGTAACCGCGAAGGGCAGATGAGATGGCAACACGCCGATTCCGGCGCGTCTTCGGTCGCCACGTCTCCCCGTCCACTGTCTTTCTGCAGAGTCGGATCATGCCACCTTCGAGATCTACGTCTCTTGCGGTTAGCCAGAGCGCCTCCTCACGGCGCAGACCCGCATAGATGTACATCGCGACCATCGCCTGAATCACCGGATGATCCTTCAGAACCTCCAGCTGGTCGCCAATCTCGGTGAGCGACAGAAACCGGATTTGTGGATCATCCTCTCGCCGACGGGGAACCGCATCCGCCGGGTTCGGAAAGCGTCGATCCGGTGACCGAAACCCATGCTGTCGGATGGCGTAGTTGAACATCACGTGCAGGACCTCGCGGGACCGGTTGGCGGTTTTCGGCGAGATCCCGTCCTCCCTGATACGCGTCGCGATGAAACCGTCGATCTTGCCCGCCGTCAGCTCCTCAAGGGTGCGTACGTGAACGTGGCGGTGTTTGAGCCTGTCGGGGGCGTTGGCCAGCTTCCGGCCTCGAAACCTGTGGTTGACCGTGCTCCCCGGCTCCAGGGCGTCGCACACAGGCCCAAAAAACGTGAGGAGATACGACACGTCGTTCTTGTACGACTTGCCCGTCCGAACCGTCGCGAGCTGTGCGCAAAACTGTTCCAACAACGGACACAACGGGGTGGTGGTCTTCCGTTCCAGCTCACCCGTGACCAGCTCGCCTTCGAGCTTCTTGAGCTTTCGCCGGGCGACGCGCTCGTCGTGAGTGCGTAGTGAGTGCCGGATTCGCTTGCCGTCGTGGTAGTAGGTAGCCCACCAGATTTCTCCGCCGGGCTTTCGGAAGATGCTCGCCATCGCAGGACCTCCTTTGGCTAGGCCTCGGTCCTGCGCTGCGCGCGGTGGGCACCTTTTGGTCACCCCCCGCGCATAAAGAAACGCAGGACCGAAGCGCAACTTCCTGATCCTGCGTAGGTTACGTCACTAGCGGGGGCTGGACTCGAACCAGCGACCTCCGGGTTATGAGCCCGACGAGCTGCCAACTGCTCTACCCCGCAATCGCGCGCGTACTCTAGTCACGGTGCATGACCCCGTCAACCCCATGGGGCAATTCCGGGTGGGATCGGGTGATCGGTGACCGATTGCGGTCAGTGGCTTCGCTGGATCATTTTCCCCGCCCCGGGGCATGTCGGGTCGGCGGCCGCCGCGACCGCCTACCAGGGGAGCGATCTCCTCGAGCAGGTCGCCGGCCTTGACGCCATTCTTCACGGCGTCCTTGCTCACCCCGGCAATAAGTGTCACCTTGTTGTCATCCACCATTGCCAGGAACACGGCCGAGGCGCCCACCTTGTTACGAATCAAGTCGATCGCACCGCGCGACCGAGTTCGAGGGGCAGATGGACCGGGGCACCCATCTACGCCTCACGCGTCGGGCACCGCGGTCTCGGGCTTTGACTGTGATTCACCACTCTCTGGGGCCGAGCCGCCACGAATCTTGGCATCATAGTCGGCTGCAAACTGCGGGTCGGTTCGACTCAGCGCTATGGCGAGTTCTTGGTAATAGGCCGCTCGTTTGCCCCAGGCATCCTGTTCCTGCGGATGGTTCCGCGCCAATGTTCGACAGACCAACGTCGCATCGTTCGCCGCGGCCGTATAGTCCGGCTCCAACGAGAGCGCCATCTCGTGCATCTGGATAGCGTCTTCCAGTTTCCCCTGAGCCCACAGAAAATTGCCCATGCCGTTGACGGCACCGGCGACCGGATCGAGAACGCGCCTGTAGGAGGTTGCCGCCCTGTGCCAGTAATCCCTGGCCGCTGACGGATCCGACTCCTTGCAGTCCATGGCCAAGGCGCCGTAGACGTAACCCGCGAGCACCTGCGTCCGCGCACTCCAATGGGGAGACACGCGTTCCACGAGTTCCCGGGCCTCCCCCAATTCCCGCCTCCGATGCTCCACATCATTCCACTTCTGCTTCGCCCAGGCTACGGAGATCTGAAGAAACAAATCGACGGAGTCACTGTGGCGCGGCTCTCGCGCCAAAGCAGCCCGGAGGTACTTCTTCGCGCGTTTGAAATCTCTCTGGTTGAAGGCGAGGAGGCCGAAGTGATACCAGGTATCCGCGCTGATGCTGGGAGTCCGGAACAACTTCGGCTTTCCAAGCGGAGCCCGATCGACCTTCCCTTGCAGCATCGCTATCTCCGCCCGAGCCCGTTCGTCGAATTGTTTCGGTGGCGATGCCATATCGGGCTCGATGTCGGCCGCAAGGCCGGCGATACCACGACCGATCAAAAGCCCGCGGAGATCCTGGATCCCACGAAGGATAGCGAGGACCATGGACGCGGCCGCCGACACGCGTAGGACCCAGACGGGCGCGGATCCGTCCGGGAAGAGACCCTTGATTTCCCCCAGCAGCGCGCACACCAGACCGACCACAACCAGGGCGCTTGAAAGCCACTTGCCTTTCATGACGCATTCTCCTTTGCGCGTTCGCCGCAACAGACGGGTTGCCGGAGTAAACGTAGTCGTACGTTCCTGTGGTCTCTTGCCGCGTTTGACGCATAAGTGCCGACGAATCGAATGGGGCGCCAACGTGTAAGACTCGCGCCCCGATTTTAATCGCCGATTCTAGCCAAGCTTGCCCGAAAGCCAAGCCCTGGCCCGCTCGATAGCCTGCGGAAGCTGGCCCGGATCATTCCCCCCACCCTGGGCCATGTCGGGCCGACCGCCGCCACGACCGCCGACCAGTGGGGCTATCTCCTTGATCAGGTCGCCGGCCTTTATGCCGCGCTTCACGACGTCCCTGCTCATGCCGGCAATGAGTGTCACCTTGTTGTCATCCGCCATTGCCAGGAACACGGCCGAGGCGCCGACCTTGTTGCGGATCCAGTCGATCGCACCGCGCAAGGCGTCGGCGGGAGC
>JAUXGE010000046.1 GCA_030622435.1 Planctomycetota bacterium | reverse complement strand
TTGCCGGGGTATCGTCGTTCTACACGCAGTTCCGGCATGCCCCCGTCGGTGAGCATATCGTAAAGGTGTGCCACGGGACGGCGTGCCATGTGGCCGGTGCACCGGCGATCAACGAGGAGATCCGTCGTTACGCCGGGATCGCCCCCGACGCGGATACCGATCAGCAGCGGCGTTTCACGATCGAAGAAGTAGCGTGTATGGGGTGTTGCACGCTGGCGCCGGTGGTGCAGATCGACGGGGTGACGCACGGGCACCTGACGCCCGATGTGGTGCCGGACGCGCTGGACCCATGTTTGAACCCGAAGCCCGACGGCGCAGTGCGTCGCAAGTCACGGCTCGGCGCGCCTGTCGTATCTCAGGAAGAATCTAAGGGTGAGATTCGGATCGGGCTGGGTTCATGCTGTGTGGCCGGTGGGAGCGGCAAGGTCTACGAAGCGCTTCGGGATGCGGTTGCCGCCAGCGGCGCAACCGCATCGATAAAGCGTGTCGGCTGTGTGGGTATGTGCCACCGTACGCCGCTCGTCGAGACCGTAATGTCGAACGGGGCGACCTCGCTCTACGAGGTGGTTGAACCGGAGGATGCCAAGGCGATTGTCCGGCGACACTTCAGGGCGAAGAGTCTCGGTCGTCGGCTTCTCGACACCACCTCGTCGTTGCTGGAGGACTGGGGATCCGACGACGGGCGGGGGCCGGTGACACATCGGGCCATCGAGGTACGCGATCCCCCGGTGGTGGCGTTCCTCGGTCCTCAGAAGCACATTGCGACCGAGCATTGCGGCAAAATCGATCCGACCGACTTCGAGGAATACCTCCGTCACGACGGGTTCAAGGCCTTCGAGAGGTGTGTCAAAGACCTGACACCAGAGGAAGTGATCGATGAGATCGAGCGGAGCGGGTTACGGGGTAAGGGTGGAGCAGGTTTCCCTACGGGGTTGAAGTGGTCGAAGGTGTTTGAGGCGCACGGGGACCGGAAGTACGTCATCTGCAACGGCGACGAAGGCGATCCCGGGGCGTTCATGGACCGGATGCTGATGGAGTCATTCCCATACCGCATCCTCGAGGGAATCGCGATCGCCGCGTTTGCCGTCGGCGCGCACGAGGGGTATCTCTACATCCGAGCCGAGTATCCGCTGGCTGTAGAGCGCATTCGCGACGCCTTGAGGGAATGCGAGAAGCGCCATCTGCTGGGCGAGGATATTCTCGGGACGGGTTTGAAGCTCCGATTGAACATCATGGAAGGGGCCGGGGCGTTCGTCTGTGGCGAGGAGACGGCATTGCTCGCGTCGATCGAAGGTCGGCGCGGATCGCCGCGTCTAAGGCCGCCATTCCCCGCTGTTCGAGGACTGTGGGGAAAGCCGACGCTGGTGAACAACGTCGAGACGTACGCGACGGTCCCGTGGATCATACGTAACGGCGCCGGGGCGTTTGCAGAGCTCGGAACAGCGACGAGCAAGGGGACGAAGGTGTTCGCTCTGGCGGGGAAGGTCAAACGCGGCGGACTCATCGAAGTGCCGATGGGCGTGACTGTACGCGAGATCGTGGAGGAGATCGGTGGGGGGATCAAGGGCGGCCGGTCGTTCAAGGCGGTTCAGATTGGCGGGCCTTCCGGCGGGTGTATCCCGGCGTCTCTGGCGGACACGCCCGTGGACTTTGAGGCGCTGACGGGTGCAGGGGCGATTATGGGCTCGGGCGGTCTGGTCGTGCTCGATGATTCGGACTGCATGGTGGATATCGCCCGGTACTTCCTGGCGTTCACCCAGAATCAGTCGTGCGGAAGGTGTACATACTGCCGCATAGGCACACGCCGCATGCTCGACATTCTCGAACGCCTGTGCGCGGGAGAGGGAAAGCGGGACGATCTACAAACGCTCGAGGATCTGGCGGGCATTGTACGACGGGGGAGCGTGTGCGGGCTCGGCAAGACGGCACCGAATCCCGTCATATCGAACCTTCGATACTTCCGGGACGAATTCGAGGCACACGTGGACGGGCGATGTCCGGCCGGTAAGTGCAAGGCGCTGATTACGTACCGTGTGAACGACCGGTGTGTCGGCTGCACACTGTGTGCACAGCACTGCCCGGTCGAGGCCATACGATTCGCTCCCTATGAGCAGCACGAGATTGACGACGAGAAGTGCACGCGGTGTGGAACTTGCCTTGCGAAGTGCCCGGAAGACGCGATCGATGTGGTGTGAAATGTCGAAAAGTCAAAACGTCGAAACGTCGAAACGTCGAAACGTCGAAACGTCGAAACGTCGAAACGTCGAGACGATGAGATCCGAACCGCGACCGTGAGGGAGCGGACAGAGAATCAGTACCGCGACCGTGAGGAAGCGGCAAAATCAGAACCGCGACCGTGAGGGAGCGTAAACGTTGAAACGCGAAAAGGGTGGGTTGTCGAGATAGCAACGGTGGTTTGACCGAGGTTGACCTAGTATGCCGCGCGTGGTGATTGACAATCAATCGGTCGATGTCCCCGAAGGGAGCACCGTTCTGGACGCTGCGCGCAAGCTAGGGCTGGACATACCGGCCCTGTGTTTCCTGGACGGATTCGAGCCTTCCACCTCGTGTATGCTCTGCCTGGTCAAGATCAAGAACGGAGGGCATCTGGTTCCCTCATGTGCAACGCGCGCCGAGGACGGTATGGAGATCGAGAGCGAGACGGACGAGGTCCGGCAGATGCGCAAGGTCGGGCTGGAGTTGCTCCTGAGCGATCACCTTGGGGATTGCACGGCGCCCTGCCAGATCGCCTGCCCCGCGCACATGGACATCCCCCTCATGCTGAGGCAGGTCGCGGCCGGTCGTCTCGGCGAAGCAATCGTCACGGTGAAACGGGATATAGCCTTGCCTGCCGTGCTGGGGCGCATTTGTTCGGAGCCGTGCGAGCGAGGTTGCCGGCGCCGGGACGTCGATCACCCGGTATCGATCTGCTTGGTGAAGCGATGCGTCGCCGATGTGGACCTGGCGTCGGACGTGCCTTATTTGCCCCTTTGCAAGCCGCAGACGGGCAAGACCGTTGCGATTGTCGGTGCCGGTCCGACCGGATTGACGGCCGCATTCCATCTGCTTCAGGAGGGGCATGCTTGCACCCTATTCGACGCGCTTCACGAGTCAGGCGGTAAGCTCAGGAGCGAATTCGACGATAAGCGACTTCCGCGCGACATACTCGACAAGGAGATCGCCGTCATCGAGAGGCTTGGCGCGACGTTTCGCCCGGGCGTGAGGGTCGGGCGGGACACGAAGCTTGACGAGCTTCGTGAGCGGTTCGATGCCGTGCTTGTCTCGGTCGGGGCGTTGGCCGATGGTGATGCGGATGCCCTCGGTCTTTCCATCACAGGCGGCTCTGAAGGGAAATCGGCCAAGCTTCGCCTCGAGGTCGATCGATCGACGCACCAGACCGCGCTGGCGGGTGTCTTTGCCGCCGGTGACGCGATCGGCCCGGGGAAGCTGGTTGTCCGTTGCGTTGCGGAGGGCAAGGCCGCCGCGTTCTGCATAGACCAGCACCTGCGACGGATTGACGTGACAGGGCTTCCGAGATCGTTCACGACGCGTTACGGTCGGCTCAGAGACGAAGAACTCGCGCTGATGTTGGAAGCGGCCGGCGCTGAGAACCGTATCGTTCCTGGTGGTGGTCCCGGTTCCGGCTTTACGGATGAGCAGGCGCGGGTCGAATCGCGGCGATGTCTTCACTGCGATTGCACAAAGCAGGATACGTGCAAGCTGCGGCGTTACGCTCAGATGTACGGTGCCGGCGCGAATCGCTTTCGTGGCGAGCGGCGCAGCTTGGAGTTCCATCGTCAGCATGCCGACGTGGTCTACGAGCCGGGGAAGTGCATCCTCTGCGGCTTGTGCGTTCAGATTGCCGGTGAGGCGGCCGAACCTCTCGGGCTCACGTTCGTCGGCCGGGGCTTCGATGTCCGTGTGGCCGTCCCGTTCGATCGGTCCTTGGCCGATGGCCTGCAGCGTGTTGCGCGTAAGTGCGCCCATGCCTGCCCGACCGCGGCGCTGACTTTGCGCACCGCGGGTGGTGATCCCACCGATCGTACGAAGTCCTATTAGAGTGTTTTCGACCTTCTTGTAGCGGCCGGCGTCCTCGCCGGCCGGAGACTACGGACTCGACGCGCCTTCCAGTCCCGGCTTGCAAAGGTAGGGTGTGTCCCCGTTGCACAATGTGTTTAGCGATGGGTGGCATGGGCAAGCGGATGGGGGGCCAATCAGCGGGGCAACAGTTTAGCTTGACAGGACGAGGCGTCCCCGACGCCCCGAGGTGCAGCTTGCCCATGCCACCCGAATACTACACTAAACGCATACCCGACGCACCATTTGACTGCGCATGGGCACCCGGCCCCAGGCACTCGGCGTGCCCGTGCTACATGTGGATTTCCGGCTCGTCACCGCTCGGTTTGGCCCGCAGGCAGTCCCAGAACACGAACAGGCACAACGCGACGAACAAGGCAAGCCCCAGCCAATTCTCGATCCGCGCCAGCGATTCAGGATTCACACCACCGTCGATCATCCTGCCGCTCATGTCGAAGAACGGCATGATCTTGCCGACCGTTTGCTCTGCGCCGCCAACGAGCTTCTCGACCCCCAAAACAAGGTCATCGAACGCTGCCGTAAAGTTGACAAGAACCTCCATGATCGCTCCGCCGGCTATCAACCCCGATGCGATCAGAATGCCCTTGTTACTTCGAGCCTTCGAGAGCCCCTCGTTTTTCTTGGCGCTCTTCTTGACCAGATAGGCGACGAACGCCCCGGCCAGAATAGGCGTGTTGATGTACATTGGCAGGTACATCCCAAGCCCGAACGCCAGGGCGGATATTCCGATCAACTCGACCGTGAGCGCGATGACGACACCGACACCGTACAACAGCCAAGGCACCTGTCCGGTACCCAGGAAGCTCTCCAACGCGCTCTTCATCATGTTGGCCTGGGGCGCGGGAAGCTCGCCGCCGGTATACCCGGGCTTGTAGGCCAGGATCATGATCGTCCCGCACACGAACACCGCCGACACGAGTGAGCCGAGGATCGCGTTCCAGGCAATCTTCTTGGGACTGGCGCCGAGCCAATAGGCGAGCTTGAAGTTCGTGATCAGACCCCCCGCCAGCGACAAGGCGGTACAGACGACGCCGCCGACGAGTAGTGTGGCCAGCATCCCGCCGTCGCCTTTCGGGAGACCCGCGAGCGTCAACACAACCGCGGTGATGATGATCGTCGTTACCGTCATGCCGGAAATCGGCGTTACCGAAATCATGGCGATCGCCCAGGCGGAGACCGTGGTGAACAGGAACGCGATCACCAGAACCAGAATGATGGAAACGGTCGTCAACCAGGCCGGGTTCGGCATGTCGGCCAGTACGCCATACCGGAAGAACACGATCATAACCGCTACGGCCAGGAGCCCAAGCACCATCATGGTTCCGTAGCCAAGGTCTTGGTCGGTTCGCTCGAGCGATGCAGCGGTCTCGCCCTTTCTAAACAGACTTCCGAGCCCCTGCTTCAAAGCCGTGAAGATCACGCCCGACATCTTCAGGATGGAGAGGAGCCCGGCCGTGAAAATGGCCCCGATCCCGATGTTCTTCGGAATCTCGCCGAAGATGTCACTCGCACTGGCCTCGCGCGCGTAGACTGAGATCTGACCGGCACCACCATTCGCCCGAAGGACATAGGCCTGTCTCTTGTCCTGGATGTGCCAGTTCAGACCGGCCTCTTCGACTACGATCTTGACGTTCGTCTTGACAAACTCGTGACTGTTGGTTGCGAACGCCTGGCCGAGTTCCGTGCGGATCTCAGGTCTCGGATCAAACTCATCGAGCTTTGAGGCAAAAGCCGCCGCAATCGTGAAGTTCGGCTCGTCCTTGTCTTTCCTTTTACCCACTCGTACCTCGATGCCGGCATCTGCGGTCTTCAGCTTGAAACTCTGCAGTTCGCCGCTTATTCTCCACGCTTCACCGAGCTTGGATGTGGAGATCCTCGCTTCGTCCGGAATGGTCACGTCGTTGGCCTGGAACACACTGGACAGTTCTGCACGGAAGCCCTCGAGCCTTTCCGGCAGTTCACGTGTCAGAGCGTCCTGTCCAAACTCGTCGAGTTTGGCGGCAAACCCCAAAGGTAGAGTGAAACGCGGGGTCTCCTCGACCGGGCCATGAAGTGCCGCACAAGACGAATTGAGCTTCTGCAAATCGTCCAGGTCCAACTGGGCGAGCAACGGTATGATCGCAAAGCACGATAGAAACGAGCCCGCGCAGATGATCGACGCGTAGCGCAAACCGATGATGAATCCCAGACCGAGGTAATAAGCCCCAGCCCCCATCGAAAAGACCGCCTTGACCTTGTTCGTCAATGTATCGAAAAGATCTGTCCTGAACGCCAGCGTCTCGGCACCCATTCTGCCGATCGGCTCGATCTTCGCCATTCCCGTAGTGAACGTGTCGCTGAAAAGCCTGAGCCCGGTGGCTGCGAACGTGTATATGGCCGAGAGAAAAAAGGAGTAAATCAGAATCCACGCCTGGTGCGTGCTGCCGGATGCACCCGTGACGAGAATCTCGTTGGTGGCCGTCGCCTCGGGGAACGGCAACTTGCCGTGCATGTCCTTGACGAAGTACCGGCGGAAAGGAATCAGGAAGATGATGCCGAGGATAGCCCCGAGGAACGGAACAAGCGCAATCTGGAGGAACAGAGAGAGGTTGCTCATGTCCAGATTCTTGTTGAGGTCCAGGAGGTAGATTGCCGGCATCGTGAAGCACGTACCGCCGGCCACGTAGCCCGACGTCGTACTGAGCGACAGGACGTAGACGTTCTCCAGGATCGAGCTGGCGCGCATCCCCGCCTTGAGCAGGAAACCCGAGAGCCCGACCGCCAGGATCGAGATCGGGATCGCGGTCTCGATGCCCTGCCCGGCCTTGAGCGCCAGGAACGTGGCCGCCACCGAGAACACGATGTTCATGATCAGCCCGAACACGAACGTCCTCGTCGTCATCTCCGGCACCGCCATGTCCGGTGGCACCATCGGAACGTATTTCTCGCCGGGTTTGAGTTCGCGATAGGCGTTTTCGGGGAATTTCGTCGGATACTGAGGATCGGCCATGCCCACATCCTTTCGGAGATTGCTGAACACACCTATGACCCGGCCCCGCGCCACTAGCCGAGCCACGGTCTACGATGCCAAGCGTACCACGTTGTCGCGCGCCGGGAAAGACCCGGCTACCCGCTGATGCCGTCTCTTACTATCGTGGGGCACCGCTCTCCAACCGGGGAAGGCGCGAACCCACGGAAGTCCTTCTGCTACCGTCTTCTCTTCTTTGTTTCCTTACCCCAGAGCTTTGCCAGCTCGATCAGCGTCCGGACCCCGGTCTCCATCTGCTCGAGGCAGGCGAATTCGAGTGGGGAGTGGAAATTGTGCATTCCAACGGCGAGGTTGGGCGTGGGAAGCCCCATTTCGCTGAGCCGCGAACCGTCCGTCCCGCCTCGAATGGACTTGAAGTCGGGCTCCATCCCGATCTTCTTGATGGCTTTAGCAGCCAGATCGACCGCGCGGGGTTCCTTGGCCAAATGCTCGATCATGTTGCGGTACTGCTTCTTGACCTTGATGTCGATCTTCGCACCGGGGAACTCCGTGACGATGGTTGACGCCACGGTCCGCAGGATTTTGGCCTGCTCCTTGAGTTCGGCCGTCTCGAAACTGCGCAAGAGAATTTTGAGCTTCGCCTCCGGGACGCCGCCCTCGAGTATGTACGGGTGCAGGAAGCCGTTTCGGCAGCACTCCGTTTCCGGAGCGAGACGCTGCCACGGCATTCGCGTCAAGAACAGGCCCGCCAGCCGGATCGCGTTAATCATCACGTCCTTGCCGTAGCCGGGATGGATGTTCTTCCCGGTGATGGTGACGGTGGCAAGATCGGCAGAGAATGTTTCGTTTTCGACGCCCGCTTCCCCATCGCCATCGAGGGTGTAGGCGCAGCCGGCGTTGATCTTCTTGATATCGACCTTGTCGCAGCCGCGTCCGACTTCCTCGTCGCATGTGAAGACGACTCGGATGGGACCGTGCTTGATGCGCCGATTGGCCAGCAGATGGGCTGCCGTAGTCATGATAATGGCGATACCTGCTTTATCGTCCGCACCGAGAAGTGTGGTGCCGTCGGAGGTGATGAGCGTCCTTCCCTTCAACTCGGCCATGCCATGGGTCTCGGAGGTCAGGATCACCTTGGACTTGTCGCCCGGCAGGACGATGTCCTTGCCGTTGTAATTCTTGATGATCTGCGGCTTGACGTTCTTGCCGCTCGCCTCGGGCGACGTGTCCATGTGTGAGAGCCAGGCGATGGTCGGCGCCGTGTTGACCGTGCCCGGAATCGTACCCATGACGATGCCGTACTTGTCAACTCCGACATCCTGAAGCCCCAGTTCCTTCATCTCCTCGACCAACAGCTTTCCAAGTTCGAGCTGCCCCTCCGAACTGGGATACTTGTCCGTCTCCTCGACGGCGGTCGTCTCGACCTTGACGTAACGCAGAAACCGATCCAGTAGCTTGTCCATCAGTGTATCTCCAAAAGGAATCAAACCGCTGCGGACCGTGTCGAACCCTGGCCGGTCGAACGCGATAGCGAGTCGTGCGTCCACACCGTCGGTAGTGACGATCCTGAGCAGCGAAGTCGACTTTGTACAATCTTGTGAACTCGAATGCAACATCCAACAGAGTCCGGTGCCGTCGGGGGCCTGTGTGTTACTCGAATGGGATTACGCGGATAGGCTGAACGAGGCCGGAAAGGGGGGGGAAAGTAGTGAAAAAGCCAAATTGCGGTGGAAACGCCGTTTAGCGTCTTCGCCCTGCAGGATGTGATCCTTGCCGCGTTGACGACCCTACCTGCCCGAGCACGCCCGCGACATATCGAGGCGGCCGCCGGGTCTTGTCCTTCGGATGTCTGACGGATACGTTATTGCCTTGGTCGAGGGATCGGTGAAGTCGCCGCGCCCCGATTTCGACTCCCGCACCAGACCATGTTGGTGGAGACGGAGCCACTTTACTAAAGCCGCCAGTTTAATAAGGAGCTAGGTCGTGCTCAATCGAGTCGCATGGCAAGCAATTGTGTTGGCAGTCGTTCTGACAAGCGGATGCGCGGTTCGCGCCCAGAGCCATCTGATGCGCATCGCTGATGTGCACAAGGACCGGATCGTCTTCACCTATGAGGATGATCTTTGGCTGGCCCCGACACAGGGCGGTGACGCCCACCGCATCACGCGCGACCCCGGATCGGAGACGTGGGCGAAGTTCTCCCCGGATGGAACGAAGATCGCCTTCACCGCTCAGTATGACGGAGGAACGGACGTGTATGTCATGGATGCCGGCGGCGGCGTTCCCCAGCGTCTGACGTATCACCCGGGCAGAGATGGGGTGCTCGGCTGGTTCCCCGACGGCAAACACGTGCTGTTTCGGTCGCGGAGGGAGTTTCCGGCTCGCGCCGAGATGATCTACAAGGTGTCGCTCGACGGTGGCATGCCGGTCAAACTGCCCGTCGATCGGGCAGGACTCACGGCTCTCTCCCCCGACGGCAAACAGATAGCCTACAACCGTGGGAGCCGCGAGACGCGAACCTGGAAGCGACACCAGGGAGGCACTGCCCAGGATATCTGGCTCGGGAGCTTGGATAAACGAGACTATCACAAGATTACCGACTGGGTCGGGAGCGACAATTTCCCGATGTGGCATGGTAATTCGATCTACTTCAACTCCGATCGCGAGTTCGGCACGCTCAACATTTACCGGTACGACGTCGGTACGGGACAGGTCACACCGATGACCACGCACAAGGACTACGACGTCAAGTACCCCTCGATCGGCCCGAACCACATTGTCTACCAGCACGGCGAAACTCTGAACCTTCTGGATCTTCGTAGCGGCAAGACCAGGCTGGTTCCCGTCAACATCCCGAGCGACCTCGTGCGTATGAGGCCGGAGTTCGTCGAAATCTCGCCCCGGACGGGCACGTTCGGCCTGTCGCCCAGCGGCACGCGCATGCTACTCGAGGCCCGCGGCGAGATTCTCAATCTGCCGGCCGAGGACGGTGAGCCGGTGAACCTGACCAAGAGCACGGGCTCGCGGGAGAAGAACGCAGCCTGGTCGCCGGACGGCAAGTGGATTGCATTCGTCTCCGACAAGACCGGCGAAGAAGAAATCTACCTCGTCGATCAAAAGGCCGAAAAGCCGTGGCGTCAGCTTACGACCGGCGGTTTCGGTTTCCGGATGCACCTGGTCTGGTCGCCGGACAGCCAATGGCTGCTCTTCTCGGACAAGTTCATGCGTCTCAATCTGGTCAGCGCGGAGACGGGTGAAATCACCGTGATCGACCAAAGCGATTATGATGACGCGTGGGAGCGTTGGGGCATCCAGGACTACGTCTGGTCGCCCGACAGCCGCTGGATCGCATACACCAAGATGGAAGAAAGCATGAACGACGCTATCTTCCTCTACTCGACGGACGAGAAGAAGTCCCATCGTGTCACCGACAACATGACCGAGGATTGGAGCCCCTCCTTCGACCCTGAAGGACGTTACCTCTACTTCCTCTCGAACCGGACGTTCTCCCCCATCATGGGTTTCATTGACCAGAATCACGTTTTCCTCGACATGTGTCGACCATATGTCGTTGTCCTGAAGGACGATGAACCGACGCCGTTTGCCCCGAAGGATTCCGAGGAGGAGGTCGAGGAATCCGAGGACGACGCAGCGAGCGAAGAGGATGACAACGAGAAGGGCGAAGGAGAGGCGGAAGGCGAGTCAAAGGACGAGGATACCGTCAAGACCCACATCGACATCGAAGGCATCGAGCGGCGTATCGTCCTGGCAAAGGGCGTGGAGGCCGGGAATTATTTCCGTCTCGAAGCTACAAAGAAGGGATTCCTCTACCTGCAAAAAGACGAGCCCGAGTTTATCAAGTATCAGACGGTCACCGACGAAACCGGCGGAACGCTCGACCTGTATCACTACGACCTCGAAGAGGCCGAGACCGACAAGATCATGAGTGGCATCGCAAACTACCACCGGTCGGCCGACGGCGAGAAGCTCGTCTACCGCGCCGGCAAAAAGTACGGCGTAGTCGATGCAGGCAAGAAAGCCAAGGTGGGCGACGGCAAGGTCGGCTTGTCCGACGTCCGCGTCAAAGTCGATCGCCGCAGCGAGTTCGTCCAGATCTTCAACGAGGCTTGGCGCCTGCAGCGAGATTGGTTCTACGACGCGGACATGCACGGCGTGGATTGGGAAGCCATCGGTGCCAAGTACCGCAAGTTCATTCCATTCTGCGGAAACCGCAGCGACCTGAACTACCTGATCGGCGAGATGATCGCCGAGCTGAACATCGGCCACACGTACGTTGGCGGAGGAGACGTCCAACGCAACGCCAAACGCGTTCCTGTTGGTATGCTCGGCGCCGATTTCGAGGCCGCGCCTGGTGCCGATTACTACCGCATCGCCCATATCATTCCAGGTCAACCGTGGAATCGGCGCGAACGCTCGCCGCTGACCGACCCCGGCTGCCCCATCAAGGCCGGCCACTACCTGATCGCAATCGATGGCGAGGAGGTCACCACGGCCGACAACCTATTCGCCTTCCTGCAGAACAAGACCAACGCCGTCGTTAGGCTGACGTACAACGATCAACCGACACTGGAAGGTGCGAGCACCTACCGCGTCAGGACGCTCGGCAACGAGCGGGCCATCCGCTACCGCGAATGGGTCGAGAGCAACCGGGCCTTCGTCACCGTGGCTTCGGGCGGACAGGTCGGCTACGTCCACATCCCCAACATGGGCGCGTCAGGCCTGATCGAATTCGCGAGGGCGTTCTACCCGCAGTACTACAAGAAGGGGCTCATCATCGACGTGCGGTACAACGGCGGCGGATTCACGGGGGATATGATCATCGACCGCCTCGAACGCAAGGTCTGGGCCATGACGCAACCACGCGAAGGCAAGACGCTGCGCGATCCGGAGCGGGCCTTCCACGGCCACTATGCCGTCCTGATCAATTCCGACTCCGGCTCGAACGCGGAGTACTTCGCCGAGGCCATCAAGCAAAAGAACCTCGCCAAAGTGATCGGGATGCGAACTTGGGGTGGCGCTGTCGGGATGGAACCTCACCAGGATCTGCTCGATGACGGCGTGGTTACACCACCTCAGTTCGGTCTCTTCGGCCTCGATCGTACGTGGCTGATCGAAGGCCACGGAGTCGATCCCGACATCGAGGTGCAGAACTTCCCCGCAGACGTTCTCGAAGGGAAAGATTCCCAGTTGGAAGCCGGTATCGAGTTCCTCCTGAACAAGATCCAGGAGGATCCGATGGACATCCCGACGACGCCGTCATTCCCGGACAAGAGTAAGAAGGCGGGGTAGCCCCCCAAGGAATCGCGCGAATCATGGCGCTTCTTGTGTCCGTGTAGCGGCTGGCGTCCCCGCCGGCCGTAAGCCTTGGTTGCATCTCCGGCCTGCGAGACGCAGGCCGCTACGAAGATGCCCGACGCGTCCCAGGCATAGGGTGCGTCCCCGACGCACCATCTTTGCCGGAAGCCCACAACTTGGTTCGAACGAGTGCCACTGGTGGCTTGCCCACCAGTGCCATACTACGCATTCATGTCGGACCACCGCTTGGCCAGCTTGCCGTAAACGGCCGGCGCGATGGCCGCGAGGACGCCGATCGAAGCAAAGGGAATCCACGCGTGGAATACCATGAACACGATTAGGGTATTCCCGAATCATCTCGCATTGACAAGGTCACGGATATGAAGAACGGTGTGGTCCCCGTGGAAATCTCAATTCGATCCTTACGCCACGACCTGACGGATTGGGCGACTGTCCAACTGTGAGTGCCACAGGCAAGATGAACATCCGATAGTGTGCTCACCGATTGGTTATCGGCGATAGTTCCAACGGGTGTCGGGCACTTGGCCATCAGATTGCTATCGGACTGAAGTGTGTTCCAGAACCACAAGCCGTTCCGGCCACGTGGGCTTGCCGATAAGACACGGGAAGAAACCTGACCCACCGAAAGGTTTCGGTGAGGTGGTAAGTGAGTACCGAGGGTTTGGCATTGAGCATTCTGTTCGAGTTGGGGCAGCAGATTGGGATTCGATAATGTCGGGTGCCGTCCCACCGCCCGTCCACGGCCGACCGGTGCCAGGGTCCTACGCGACGTTGTCTCCCCGGAGGCGCTCCGCACGGCATCCCGTGGACTCTCTGGCTGAAGCGACTACTGGGACGTAGAGCCGCCGACAAGTAGAGCCCTCTCTTTATCCATACAGGTTCGACCGATTGTGAAGACGCGCAATACACAACAGCCTCACACTAAGCCTGCCGCCCGGCTGGTTGTCGTTGGCGTTCTGCTTGTCGGAGGCGTAGTTGCTGCCGGAGTGTTTTCAGAAGCCGAGCCGGCCAAGATCAGCGCTAGCTCCGCATCCTCCGTGACGCGTCGCGACGGCCGGTGGAATGTCGTCCTGATCTCGGTCGATACGCTACGAGCCGATCGCCTCGGCTGCTACGGGTACGAGCGAAGCACGAGTCCGTCGATCGACATGCTTGCCAAACGCGGGGTGCGCTTCGAGAATGTCATTTCCGAGTGTTCCTGGACTGCCCCGGCGCACATGACCTTGTTCACCGGACTCTACCCCACGACCCACGGCGTCACCACGCCGGGCGTGTGTCTTTGGGATCGAATTCCCACGCTTCCGGAGGTGTTCGAGCAAAACGGGTACCGGACGTTTGCCTACACAGGTGGCGCGAACGTAGCCGCCTATTATGGCTTTGGACGTGGGTTTGAACGCTATGTCGTGTCTGGGGAAGAGAAAAACGGCCTGAAATCTCATGCGCTGGACAAGACCTTTGCCCTGGCACAAGAACAGATCGAGCGATTCGGACCGGAGGAACCCTACTTTCTGTTCCTGCACGGTTACGACGTGCACTCACCGTACGAACCATGGGAGCCATGGGCCTCGAAGTTCCGATCGCCCGATGCCGAGCCCTTCCAAGACTATCTCTTTGACGATTATGAATTCAAGAAGAAGGGGCGTTGTCTGTCGCCGGGCAATATCAAGTTCTTGTCCGACTTATATGACTCTGGTGTCGCTCGAGCCGATTCGCTTCTTGGCACGTTCTTCGAGTTTCTCGAGGAACGTCGTGAGCTCGAGCGTACGATCATTATCTTCCTATCCGACCATGGCGAGGAATTCGGCGAACACGGTTGGGTGGGCCATTACGGCACCATTTATCCTGAGTGCTTGCGAGTGCCTTTGGTTGTCGTCGGGCCGGGACTGGATCCTGGGGTGGTGAAGCAGGGTGTAGGCCTCAAAGACGTGATGCCGACTGTCCTCGAGCTTGTGGGGCTCCCGGCTCCGCCTACACGCGGTTGTTCCCTTGTCCCCCTTATGCAGAGTGAACGCATTGATCCGTGGCCCCTGTTCAGTGAGACGGATTACGGGGTCCGGCTGCGCAGCCTGATCTGGGACGGCCACCAGCTGATCCTGGAGGCCTACGATCCCGTGCCGCGACTCTTCGATCTGGTCGCTGACCCGAATGCCGCACGCGATATCGCCGCTGATTATCCGGGGCGAGTCGCCGAACTCATGCGACTCATGCCGGATCCACCATCCGGTCTAGCCGGGACCAAGGCACCCACGAAACGCCAGATTGATGCACTCAGAGCCCTGGGATACGTAGGCGGGCGTGAGTAGCTTGCGTTGGCCCTGTTGGGGTGCGTCCCCGACGCACCATTCGGCTGCGGTAGTGGGTGGCATGGGCAAACTTGTTTGCCCGTGTAAGGGGCACGACGCGTCCACGACGCAACATTCCTGCTCGAAGCCCACAGCTTGGCTCGAACGGGTGCCACTGGTGGCTTGCCCACCAGTGACATTTTACGCATTCATGTCGGACCACCGTTTGGCCATCTTGCCGTAGATAGCCAGTGCGATCGCGGCGGCAACGCCAATCGCGGCAAAGGGAATCCACGTGTGGTACTGCGGATCGTACGTGTCCCACAAGAGCTTCGTGGCCGTCGGTCCATCGACACCTAAGACTTCCTGGAGCTTGGCAAACGCCTCAGTGCGCGAGACGTCAGCCGCATCTTCGAGCGTGTGGATCGACCCGTCCCAAATCTTGCCTTCGCCGAAGGGAGTCTCTTCCATGAGGTATTTCAAAGCCAGCGTCGCTTTCTCGCCGACGCGGGCATAGATCTTCCCGGCAAGGTAGTTGCCGAAGCCACCGCCGATGCCGATGGGAATGTTCACGTAGCCCAGATAGAGCCCCTTCTTTCCGGGCGGGGCGATCAACGCAAGATACTCGTTCTTCTTGGGACCCGTGAGCATCTCCCCGAGTGAGAAGCAAGAAATCCCAAGCAGCAGTATCCAGCCGTTGCAGGTCAGACCGGCCACTAGCACCCCCGCGGTAGCCCCCAACATCCCGAAGAACATCGCCTCCAGCGTGCGCATCTTCCTGACTGCCCAGGACACCGGCACGATCAGAATGATGATCAGCAGAGCGTTGAGTGAGATCAGAATCTGCTGCGGTACGCGCAGACGTCCGTCCGGTCCCGGTTCCTGCCACGAATCGAACGGCATGTGCTCTGCGACCATCGAGCTATCGACCCAGTCCTCGATGAAGTTCGGCTGCAGGTCCCAGAGCTGGTACATCATGGCCCAGAAGCAAGACATGATCAGAAGCCAAGCGACCAGACGCCGCTCGAAGATGTTAGCAAGCGTCCTGCAGAAGACCCGAAATAGGCCCTCCGTCTTGGATGCCCCGGAAGGCACGTCGGGAAACTTGAGCAGCATGAGGAAGTTCAGGGACGTGAACGCCGCGCACGCGAGAAACAGGTTCCGCCAGTCCGTCGTACTGTGGTTGACCAACACGAGCGCGGAGACAATATGCCCGATGTACGAGCCGATATTCACAATCCAGTAGAACACTCCCCACCCCAGGGAGGAGTTCTCCTTCGACAATTGGTGACCGAGCGTGGCCTGGAGCCCCGGTTTGAAGAAGGCCGTCCCGAAAGCCAGCACCAGCACACCAGCGAAGAAGCCCCAATAGCTGTGCAGGAACGCCATCAACAGATAACCGATGATGTTCACCGTCACGGAGAACGTGATCGTCTTTCTGTACCCGTAGCGATCCGCCAACCCGCCGGTGACCATCGGAAACAGTGATTGCAGGATGAACCACCAGAGGAAGATCCACCCCTTGTGCTCGGCAGTCAGGTGGAGCCCACCCGGTTCGTCGGCCTGCATGATGTAGATCGCCGCGACCGGCCGGAGTGTGTAGTACGCCAGACGCTCCCACATCTCGACGGCGTTGCACATCCAGTACGTGGCGTTGAAGCCGCCCAACGTTTTTCCGGCCGGCTTCGGCTCACTGGGCTCGGGCGCGGCCGGATTCGACTGGTCATTGGCCATAGAGTATCCCTCCGGGGTCGAGCACGTCGCTCAGCCCCGCTCCTCTTCTCTAGTCCGCTTTGGTTTTGAAGTCCTTCCCCAACCAGCCCTTGGCGAGGATCAGCATGACGGTGGAAGCCATGGCAATCAGAGCATAAATCAACCACATCGTCTCGGTATTAGTGGTCCCTTCTTCGGGGCAATACTGTTGCAGGAACCATCCCGAGTACAGAGGCACAATCACTTTGGTCAAAAACCATGGAAACTGTGCCACGCCCATATAGGCGCCGGTTCGACCCTCCGGTGCGATTTCGGCAGCATACTGGAGGAATCGCGGCTGCCACATCGCCTCGCCCAGTGTCATGAGGAGCAGGTATGCAGCCAACGTCCACGGCGTCGGACCCAGCGCCAGGAAGAAGGTCGGCGCCGCCATGACGAACGTGCCCAGGATCATCATATTGTAGACCTTCTTCTTCTGAGTCACGGCGGTCACGATTGGCACCATAATGAAGATCAGCAACGGGTTGAAGTTGACGGCCGGCTCGAAGTTCCTGCTGATCCAAGGCCAGGAATCACGGAACCCTCGCTCAATGTACATCGGTAGCGTGAGCCAGTTGTGGGCGAATAGCGTCTGGACAGGAATCAGGCAGAAGATGAAGAATGCGAACTTGGCGTTGGCCAGTGGGTGATTCTTGAGCCAATGCCAGATTCTGTCGAGCAGATACGTCGGCTGCTTTTCCCCCAGGTCTGTCGGAAGTGAATCGGACTTGGTCGTTGGGGACTCCGCCACGGCGTCGGTTTTGCCCTCGGCTGCCTTCTCGAGTTCCCGCTCGGCCTTGGCGGAGGCGATTGCCGCGTTCACGGTCTTGCGTGTCAGGATGAGGAACGTGCAGATCAAAGCGACGACAGTGAACCCGCAATAAACCCAGTAGGCGCCTGATATTCCAACTGCCTTACGAATCGGGGAAAAGAAGGTCGGCAGAAAGCCGCCGAGGTTCATCAGTGCGTACAGCATCGCGAACCCCATTGCGGAAGTCTTTGCCGTCGTG
>JAUXGE010000102.1 GCA_030622435.1 Planctomycetota bacterium | reverse complement strand
TGAAGCGCATGCCTTCACGCGCGATGCGGTCGATGTTGGGGGTTCGGTACCCCATCAGGCCGTGCGTGTTGGCGCTGATGTTGGTGTTGCCGATGTCATCGCCCCAAACGACGAGTATGTTCGGCTTGTCCTGTGCATTGGCCTGGGCCGCGAGCATCAGGGTAGCCGCGCCCAGAACTGCTCCTGCCAGACTTCGCGTTGTCATATTGAATCTCCATCTCATGAGTTCATCCTCGCCTTCATTCCCGGCGTTTGCATTCACTACACCCGGACGGTGGGACAACCGTGGACCGGCCCGCTTGTCGCTTCAAATTACACAGTCAAGCTTTGCTTTGCGACAGGCCCAGCCCAACTAGGGTTGTCCTATCAGGTATTTACCGGGGAGTCAATATGTTTCGCCCGTCGGCCGCTTCTCGAAGCTCCGGTCCGCGCTCCTCAGTGCACCGCGAAATGCGCGGCCGTGCGATCGTCACGCCATCGCCTTTTCCGCCGTCTTCCAGACGGAACTCGGCGAGGAGCAGATGGCCCGCGGGCCAGGATCAGATGTCGGTGGATCGAGGGGCATCAACGAATCTCAAAGTGACCCATTTGTAACTCATCATTGATGTCTTCGAAGAGCGCCTGGAGCGCTTGGGTTGACACGCTGAGGCTGCGGCCGAATACTGCGCTCACCCCTACGTGGAGGAGTCCAAAAATGTTCCGGAAGCACGTGATCGCCGTCACATTCCTGATAAAAGCGATAACTTGCGCAACCTTGATGGCGCAGCCTGTTGACTGGGTAACGGACGTAGAAGAGGGGATGGGCAAGGCCAAGGGTCTCGGTGTGCCCGTATTGTTCTATCTCGATACTGCCGAGGAGGACGCGGAGGACTCGGGCGATGCGCAAGAGCGGTCGTTCACTGATGGCGTCGTCCGCACCATCGTCCGTGAGCGGTTCGTGCCCGTTCGCCTCCGGAAGTCGGCAATGACCGAGATGCTGCTGAAGCAATTGGAAGCGAAAGAGGCCACGCCTTATAGCATCGTTGTTGCTACGCCCAGAGGCCATCTGGTCGGTACGATTCGAGCCGGCCAAGTCGCAAAGCCGGATACGCTTGCAGACCAATTGACGGCCTTGTTTCGCAAGTACCGGACGGGCGTGTTTGAAGGCGACCTGAAGCCGACCTTGGAGGATGAATCCGCCAAGGCCGACCAACTGATCGAGGCCTTGAGGGTCATCGAGAAGCTGTTGATCGTTGAGGCGGACTCGACCGTAGTGCAACTACTGGACCGAGAGCAGCTCTCGGAGGATGTCAGAGAGCGGGCCTACCAGACTCTGGCCGTGCTTTCTACGAAGATAACTGTGGAAGCGCTCCTGGCAGCGGCGCCCGGCGACGAAGCTGCCGCCGCGGCGTTGTCGAAGTGCACGCCGGATGCGGCCGAGGCCTTGTTGCCTAAGCTGGACCCCGCGAAGCCCGATGTGGCAATCCTCGTCTACGATACCGTAACCCGAATCTGTAAGGTCGATGCCGTCAAGCCCGAGTTGTTCGCGGAAGACGCGCCGGAGGAGGCGCAACGCCAAGAGATAGAGCGCGTGAAGCGTGTGGTGACGGAAGCCGCTGAACGTTGGCGGGAGGAACATAAGGCCCTGCGCTAGGAAGATCACTGCCGGCGAAGCTGCAGAGTGGGATCCTAATCCGGAGACTCGTGTATGAACGGGCGACGACCTCGCTATGTCAGGTTGCTCACACTCATCGGACTAGCTGGGCTCGCGGCTGCGCCGGGCTGTGCAGCGCCCGGGCTTGCCGGGGATGCGATAGTTGAAGGTCTCTCCAACGCGCTCAGCACTCTTGTTGAAGCCGGTTTTCTGACTTTCTTCCTATAACCCGCTGGGACTACCTATGACTTTTGCTCCGTGGGCACAACAATCTAAGGCACCTATGCGACTGCAACCGGCCGGCCTCGGTCGTTTGGCCGGCTTCCATGCCACACGACTGCCAGGAATGATGATGTACCGCATGTCGTCGCTGGTTCTACTGGTCTGCATCACCTTCATGGCGACAGGCTGTAAGAGCCTTGGCCCGCGAACGATTCGCGCAGATCGCTTTAACTACAACCAGGAAGGTGCCCAGTCGGGAAATGAGCAGATGCTGCTCAACATCCTTCGAGTACGTTACGGCGAGCCGATATATTTTCTCGAGGTCGGCTCGATGCTGAGCCAGTATACATTCGTAGCGGGGGCTAAGCTGGAGAGTTGGGAAAGCGACCTTGACGTCTGGAGTAGTCCAGCTTTGAGGGCGGTGTACGGTATCCGTAGCGATCCCGGCGCCGCGGACACATGGGCGGTGAATCTGAGTTACTCGGATCGTCCGACCATCACGTACGCACCGTTGCAGGGCGAGGCCTTCGCCAATCGCGTTATGTCTCCGATTCCCCCGGCCACGGTTTTCTATTTGAGCCAATCAGGCTGGAGCATCGATCGATTGCTCGAGTGTTGCGTCCAACGCATCGGTGACACCAGAAACGCTCCCATACATGACATCCGGGAGGCGGATTTTTGGAGCACGGTGAAGTTCCGGACAATCGCCGCTTTGCTCAAGAAGATCCAGGATGCGGGCCGTCTCCAGATTTCCGTGGAAGTCGATCCGACACATCAGGTCTCGTATCTTTATCCGGCCCAAGACATAGGTGGCTTCGAGGAGGAGGTGCAGGAACTCAGCGAGCTCCTGGGCATTGCACCAGGCGCAGAGAGGCTCAAGATTGTCCCTGGTGGACCTGTTGCGGGCAAGAATGAGCTGGTGATGCAGACTCGCTCATTGCTCGGCGTTCTTAACGCGCTTGCGCAGGCCATCACTACGCCGGACAAGCACAAGGTAAGCGGTCAGGTCTTGACCGCGAGTGCGGACAAAGAGGAAGTCCTCACAAAACCATGGTTGACGGTCGAGCATTCCATCCGACCGCATGCGGATACCTTCGTTCAGGTGTATTACAACGGGTACTGGTGGTTCATTCGTAAGACAGACTGGACGTCGAAGCGCACATTCGCTTTGCTCACGTACCTGTTTTCGCTCCAGGCGAGCGAAACGGCAGCAGGACTGCCGGTGGTCACGGTGCAGGCCGGTGGATAGAGCCATACTCCGATAGGACCTGGAAGCCGAACGATATCGAGAGACTGAAATGAACGGGCTTGCCGTTGACTCAGGTGCCTCGCTGGGTACGATCGCGGGCTGAGGTCTGATAAATGGGAAACGTCAGCTAGAGGGCTGGATGCGCGAAGAAGCCAAAAGTGACCGCAGAGCCTCGGCGTGTGAATTGGGCGCGGAACCCCACGTGACCCGAGTGCCCGGACTTCGCGCTTGAGGCCTTTAACGCGACGTGCATAGGCGGCACCCGAAACCCATAAGGAGATGATCATGCGACGAGTTGCTAAGCCGTTCTTATTCGTCCTCACGTGCGTCGCCGCAATCACGTTGCTCGCGTGTCCGGCGACCGCCCAATCAGATGACAAGCCTAACATCGTCCTGGTGTTCATGGACAACTTTGGCTGGGGAGAGCCTGGTTTCAACGGTGGTGGGATCATTCGAGGTGCGCCTACGCCCCGGCTCGACACGTTGGCGTCGGAGGGTCTACGACTGACGAACTTCAATGTCGAATCACAATGTACGCCATCGCGGGCCGCGATCATGACGGGCCGGTACGCGATCCGAAGCGGCTGCGGCAAGGCGCCGCAGGGCGGGGGTGTGTACGGGCTCGTCCAGTGGGAATACACGATGGCCGAGATGCTCTCGGACGCCGGGTATGCCACGGGGATGTTCGGGAAGTGGCACCTGGGTCGCACCCCGGGCCGGTTCCCCACGGACCAGGGCTTTGACGAGTGGTACGGGATACCCAACTCGACCGATGAAGCGCCCTACACGGTCCTGGAGGGATTCAGCGAGAGCGGTCTTCAGGAGGCCTCGTTTGTCATGGAAGGGAAGAGGGGCGAGACGCCTAAGGAACTGCGTCCCTACCGCCTCGACTTCCGTCCGTTGATCGATGAGGTCATCACGGAGAAGTCGATCGACTTCATGAAGAGGCAGGTGAAGCGCAAGAAGCCGTTCTTCCTGTTTGTCCCGTATACCGCGACCCACTATCCGACGATGCCGCATCCCGATTTCAAGGGCAGATCCGGCAACGGGGCGTGGGCCGATCTGCTGATGCAGATCGACGCGTATGTGGGGATGATCCTGGATACGATCGACGACCTGGGTATTCGCGAGAACACCATCGTGATCTTCACCGCCGACAATGGCCCCGAAGCTTCACATGGCAGCAATACGCTGACTGTCGAGACCAGCTTTCAAGGCTCAGCCGGGCCCTGGCGGGGGACGCTGTTCACCGGCTTTGAGGGCAGCCTGCGCGTGCCATTCGTGGCGCGCTGGCCGGGCAAGATCCCGGCGGGTATCGCCAGCGACGAGATTGTACACGAGATGGATCTCTTCCCGACCCTCGCAAACTTCGCTGGCGGGAACGTGCCGAACGATCGGCCGGTTGACGGCATCGACATGGCGGACTTCTTCCAAGGCAAGACGAAGAAGTCCGGCCGCGAAGGAGTCATCGTCTACATGGGCAATGACGTCTACGGAGTCAAATGGCGCAACTGGAAGCTCAACTTCAAGGAACTGGATACCATATTCGGCGAAGTAAAAACCTACGGCATGCCCAAGCTCTATAACCTGTACAAGGATCCGGGGGAGCGCGAGAACGTGTTGTTCCCCAATACGTGGGTGCCGAAGGCGGCCATGGGGGAGCTGGGCCAGCATGTCGGTTCGCTGAGAGCCAACCCGCCGATTCGGCCCGGCACGCCGGACCCGTATTCACCGCCTCAGGCGGGAGGGCAATGATCGTCGCCGACTAGAACGAAACGCCGTGTCGATCGGCACGGCTGTGACCAAGAAACAATACGGAAAGGACAATCATGCGAAACTATCTGATGACATTGGGTATCGCAGTGCTGCTCTTCGCGCCCATCAGTGTGTGCGCTCAGGATGAGCCGCCGATTGAAGAGGAGGGCGAGGTCGAAAACAAACTCGTCGACAAGTCGGACCAGACGGGAACCAATCCCGTCAACTTCACATACGACCTAAGGCTGTACAACGAGTACCAGTGGCTTAGCGCGGACGCGAACGGGGAGCAAAACACTACAACGCTAGAGTTTCGCGTTCCGTTTGCGGACGGGAAGTGGCAGTTTCGGGTTCGGGCTCGCAGCAACTACATCAACGCGGATGGGCCTGACGCCGGCTATAGCCCCGGCATGTTTGCGAAGCGGCGCCTCAGCGGCGGTGGAAGCCCCTTGCGTAGCTTGCGCACCTTGCGCACAGACCGAGGAATAGACGACTGCGGCTTCGGTGACGTGGACTTTCGTTTCCTTACCGTGCCCTATTTCAATTTGGAGAAGCGATTTGCGATCGCAACCGGCTTGGAGGTGTTCTTGGACACGGCGTCCGAGGACACGCTAGGGTCCGGGTCGACTTCCCTGGGACCACAGATCTTCCTCGCCTTCTTCCGGCCATTCGGGTTGCCGATCGATGGGTTCTTCCCGGGCTACCAGCACAAATTCGACGTGGACGGGAACGATGTGCACCAGAGTGTGATCGATCTGTATGTTCTCAAAACGTGGAAGAACAAGACCCGGTGGCTCTTGGCAGATCCGCAGATCATTCTTGACTACGAAAACAACACGGAGTTTTTTCTGCTCGACCTAGAATTCGGAACCATGCTGAAGACAAAGGGGCATAGCGCATACATTAGACCCTCGATCGGCGTGGGCGGTGATCGTCCATACGACGCCTCGTTCGAGGTAGGCTACAAGATCGTCTGGTGACAGCGCTAGGGCACGACCGTGGAGTCGATCCTCGGCGCCGGTCAGGAGTAGATGCAAGCCATGACCGCCTCGCGGGCTTATCTGCCGGTTGCCGTCTCTGCGCTTCTCATGGCGTCGTTCGTCGCTTCGGCGCAGGTACAGGGCGAAGAGAGTGCTGCCGGTTTATCGTCGGGCATTCTGCCGCTGGCCGACTACTCGGGTGACCCGTGGGAACGCGGTTGCCTGCTTGGCGACTTCGGTGGATCCCAGTGAAAGGCATGAAGGAGCATAACCTCATGAGGAACGGTAGCTGTGTTGCCATGGCGCCTCTGGCCATGCTCGTGGCTGGACTCGGTGCCCTGACCTGACCCCGAGAACGGATCCAGGCCGTATGTTAGGATCATGCGATTTCTACAACGTCGAGAAGACTGATGCCTGTCCCGAAGGGACGTCGCGGTTTCAGTTCTCGCGGCTATTCCCGAGAGGCAAGAGCGGGTAGACTAACGAAACATGAGTGCAGTGGGTCGTAGACAGGCCGGGCACGTTTTCGCACTGCTCCTGGCATCCATCTCGAGTGGGGCAGGCGCCGAGCCAACGGCGGATCCTCCCTCGGTGCTGCCGGAGGGACGGCGCTCATCGCCGCTGGCCGGCTCATCGAGCTGTCGCGCCTGCCATGAGCGTTTCTACAAGCTGTGGGCGCCCTCGCATCACGGCCTGGCTATGCAGCCCTATTCGGCCGAATTCGCAACACAGCACCTGAAGCCGCAGATTGAGGAAATCAAGATCGGTGAACACCGCTACCGCGCGGATGTTCGACCCGATCAGGGCTGTGTGATCGAAAGCGGCCCCAAGGGTAAGCGGGAGTTGAGCATCGTCCACGTGCTCGGCGGTAAGAACGTCTATTACTTTCTGACGCCGGGCGAGCGCGGCCGGCTGCAGACATTGCCGGTTGCGTACGATGTTCGTCGCCAGGAGTGGTTCGATACGGCCGGAAGTGGCATGCGGCACGTTCCCAGTGGCGGTGATGAAGAGCCCCTCCATTGGACGGATCGCGAGTACACGTTCAACGCGTCGTGCTACTCCTGCCACGTGAGTCAGTTGTCAACGAACTACGACCTCAAGACGGACACATACGCAACAGTCTGGGCGGAGCCCGGCATCAACTGTGAGACTTGTCACGGTCCGGCTGCGGAGCACGCGCGCGTTTGTTCCGAAGCCGCGAATGGTAAGCCGCCGGCGGACCTGAAGCTCACTACGGTTACGCAGTCGCGTGGTTTCACGGGGCACCAGGTGGACGCGACCTGTGTTCCCTGTCATGCCCAGATGATTCCGCTGACAACCTCGTTCAAGCCAGGCGAGCACTTCTTCGACCATTATGACTTCGTGACGCTCGAGGATCCGGACTTCTATCCCGATGGTCGTGATCTGGGTGAAAACTACACTTACACGCTTTGGCGGATGAGCCCCTGTGTGAAATCGGGAAAACTCGACTGCCTGCACTGCCACACGTCCAGTGGCCGCTTCCGCTTTGCAGAAGACCCGAATCGGTCTTGCCTGCCCTGTCACGATGAGCGGGTCAAGAACGTGGTGGCTCACTCGCACCATCCGGCGGAGAGCACGGAAACTAGCTGCATCGCGTGCCACATGCCCATGACCGAGTTCGCCCGTATGAAGCGCAGTGATCATTCGATGCTGCCGCCGACACCCGCTACGACGATCGCCTTCAAGTCACCGAACGCGTGCAACCTCTGCCATAACGACAAGGACGCAGTCTGGGCGGATCAGGAAGTACGCAAATGGCACGCCCGCGACTACCAGCGGCCGGTGCTTCAACGTGCGGGTCTCATCGCTGCGGCACGCAAGGCGGACTGGTCGCAACTGCCGGACATGCTTGCCTACATCGCCGATCCGAAGCGAGACGAGGTGTACACGACATCTTTGCTCCGCCTGCTGCGGCGGTGCGAGATTGACACGAAGTGGCCGGCGATCATTCGAGCTCTCGATGACCCTTCGCCGCTGGTACGCGGAGCGGCCGCAGAGACGCTCGATGGATACATTACCCCGGACTCACTGCATCCGCTCCTGAAGGCGACACGTGACGAGTTCCGTCTTGTGCGTGTCCGCGCGGCTGCGACGCTCGCCGGCGTACCGCGCGACTGGCTGAAAGATGACCAGCAAAAGAGCCTTGCAGACGCCACGGCCGAGTTCGTAATGGCTATGCGCGCCCGGCCTGATGACCACGCATCGCACTATAACTTGGGCAACTTCTATGGTGAGCGCAGGGAATACGAAAGAGCGATTGCCTGCTACCAGACGGCCACAAAGCTCCAGCCGAACGACATCGCCCCGAGGGTGAACGCATCACTCGTGTACAACGCCCTGGGTCGCAATGACCAGGCCGAGAAGAGTCTGCGCGAGGCGCTGCGGATCGCCCCGGCCAGCGTTCCCGCCAATCTTAACTTGGGCCTGTTGCTTGCTGAGATGGGACGTTTAGGCGAAGCAGAGTCAGCGTTGCGTAAGGCATTTGCCGCGGACCCGGAGAACGCCGTCGCGGCATACAACATCGCAATGCTGCGGGTGCAAGATGATCTTGCCCAGGCCATCAGCTGGTTGCGGAAGGCCAGTGAGCTGCGCCCGGGCGAACCGAAGTATGCCTACACGCTTGCCTTTTACCTGCACGAAAACGCTGACGACGACGGGGCCATTCGGGTGCTGCGACAGATGCTTGACGGAAGACCGGCAAACGGCGACGCTTACGCCCTGCTGGGACAGATCTACGAGGAACGTGGAGAAAGGGACGATGCGATCGTCGTGTACCTGCAGGCAGCGGAAAACGAGAAGCTGCCGGCACAGGAGCGACGCCGCTTCGCGCAACGAGCCCAACGCCTGGAGCGTAGGTAGACAAGAGCAGGACGATTTTCGGGATGGTGAATTAGGCCGCGCTTCCAGAAGAGTGCTGGCGCGATATCGGCACGAACGCGGCCGAACGATATGAGGAGTACTATACGTGAGACTCAAGATGAAGCGGACAAACACCTTGGTGCTGCTGAGCGCCGCTGTAATGATGGCGACGAGCCCATTAGAGGCAATCGGTCAGGAGCAAGCAGATACCGAGGCTCCTGCGGGCGAGACCGCGGAACCGGAAGCGCCGGCGTTCTTTCGGCTTGACTATTCCGGTGACCTCTGGGAACGGCCCGCCTTGACCGGTGACTGGGGCGGTCGGCGGAGCCAGCTTGCGCAGGAAGGAATTTCCTTCGAGTTGGACCTCGAGCAGACCATTCAGGGTAACGCTCACGGGGGCAAGGATACGAACAACGCCTTTCGGTACTCGGGCTCTTGGGATTTGCGTTTGAAGTTCGACACCGGGCGAATGGGGTTATGGCCTGGAGGCCTGCTCGAGGTCCACGGTGAGAGCTTCTTTGGTCAGTCCATCAACGACAAGTCCGGTGGCACCCCCAACGATGATGCCCTGTATCCGGTGCCTGGAGATCGAGACGTCATGCTCTCGCAAGTAACCTTTACGCAGTTTCTCTCCGACTCGTTTGGCGTATTTCTCGGGAAGCTGGACATGAACACCGGGGGCAAGAACGAGTTTGCGTGGACTTACGGGAACAACTTCCTGCACAGCTTCTTTCGATGGAATCCGGTCGTTGCCCGCACCACACCCTACTCAACGCTCGGGGCCGGTTTCTTCTTCCTGGGCGACTGGGGTATGTGGTCTTTCTGTGCTTACGACACAGAGGGTGCGGCGAACGTCAGCGGATTCGACACGGCTTTCGATGGCGGCACGTCCTTCGCCACCGAAGCCCGGTTCAACTGGGAGCCGTTCGGCAAGCCAGGGCATCAGCTGTTCGGGTTCATTTGGAGCGACAAGAACTTTGTCTCCCTAGAGCAAGACCTCCGCTCCGGCATCGAAATCCCCACGAGTTCCCTCCTGAACCTGTTTACGCTGGACGTATCTCTGGAGCGTGAATCCGGTTCCTGGTCCTTCTATTACAACTTTGACCAGTACCTGTATGTTGAACCGGAGGACCCCAAGCAAGGCGTAGGAATCTTTGGGCGGTTCGGTATGTCTGATGGCGAGGCGAATCCGATCGAGACGTTTTACAGCCTGGGCGTGGGAGGGACCGGGATCATTCCGGAGCGAGATCTCGATACGTTCGGGCTCGGATACTACTTTGTCGATTACGGTGGCGAACTGCCCGAACGGCTTGGGATTCGATCATCCCAGGGCGTCGAGCTGTTCTACAACATCGAGGTGACGCCGTGGCTCCATATTACACCCGATTTGCAGGTGATCATCAATCCCGGCGGGTTTGAAGACCGTGACGTTGCCGTTGTCTACGGGTTGAGGGCACAGATGAGTTTCTAGAGTAGGTGGGCAAGCCACAGCCATGGTGATCAACACGGGTGATTTGGAAAAGATCGGAGGCCTAGGGGGCAAGCCGGTGGCGTCACACGGCAAGGGCTGTGTCTCGGCCAGCGGCGGTTCAGATGAGGAGGGATCTATGTGCCCAAAATTCTCACCACGCCGTCCGAACACTTACGTCCTATTCGTACTGTTGCTGTCGCTCGTTGTCGGTGGATGCGCCACGAAGGGTCGTAGCGGAGCGGCGATCGGCGGGGGGCTGGGGGCCATCATCGGCCAGGCAGTCGGCCGGGATACCGAAGCGACGCTGATCGGTGCCGCCGTCGGCGGCGGGATTGGCTACATCATCGGCAACGAGGCGGACAAGAAGGAGGCGGGGAGGCTCTTGGCGGCTGGCTCTTCGCCGCAGGAGGAATCGCAGCTTTCCGGCACGTCCTGGAGGGTGATCAGCCTGGTTACCGAAAAGCCGAATCCGTATCAATCCGTCGTCGTGGATTTCCGGCGGGATGGTCACGTGATCACGACGAAGACGTCGCCCAATGGAAGCGTAACGAGCCATGACGAACGATATCGCGTTGTCGGAACTACGCTGATCGTGAACAAGCCCGGCTACCTGATCAACGCCAAGTACCGTATCGACGGCAATGACCTGATCGTCGATGCCGAGCGGATTAGGGCCGTGCTGAGGCGGCTTTGATTCATTAGTGGGGATGAACTGTGTCGACGAGACAGTCCGAGCTGGTTTCTGGATGTTTGAACCTGCGGGAGTGTACGGTCAATCTGCTGGCGGAGCAGTCTGTGGAACAGCCGGTTCATCGTACGGCTAGCCAATGCGTGGGTGCGTGATGTCGGGAGACTCTCGACAAGTGCAAAAGGAAAAGGTTTATGTTGAGCAAAGTAGGTGTCGTGATTCTAGGCTGGGCGCTTGCCCTAACCTCCGTGGTTGCCGCGAACGGTGAAGATATCGGATGGCCGCGCAGCTTTGAGGCGGATGGGCACACAGTCGTTGCCTATCAGCCGCAAGTCGAAGAGTGGAAGGACCACGAGACGCTCGAGTTCCTTATGGCGGTCTCGGTCTTGCCGGCGGGTGAGGACCATCGAACCTACGGCATCATTGAGGTTCGCGCAAACACGAAGGTCAATCACGAAGAGCGCACCGTCCTGCTCACCCAGTTGGTGCTGACCTTGCAGTTTCCCGACATTGACGCGGCGACAGCCAAGAGGCTCAAGTCGATCGTGCGTACGGCCTTGCCGGATAAAGAGACGCTGGTCGTGGACCTGGATCGCCTCATTACCTACGTCCATGCCTCAGATGTTCAGACTCGTGACATCGAGCTGAACTTGGATCCACCTCCGATCTTCTACAGCGCTGACCCCGCCGTGCTCGTTATCTTCATGGGTGAGCCGAAGTTTGAGCCCATCGAAGGCACAAACCTGCTCTTCGCGGTCAATACGAACTGGGATGTGCTCCTCGATGCTGGGAACTCCCGGTACTATCTTCGTGTCGAGGATGGCTGGCTTGTCTCGTCTGATCCAAAGAGCGGCAACTGGCAACCGACCTCGGCCTTGCCCAAGGATATTTCGAAGCTTCCGGACGAGGAGAACTGGGCGGAGGTAAGGAAACACGTGCCCGGCAGAATGATGGCCAAGGCTCCCCGTGTTTTGGTGAGCACGCAGCCCGCGGAGCTTGTCATGACCGACGGAGCGCCGGAACTGACGCCGATCCCGGGGACGGACCTTCTGTACTACGCAAACACGGATAGCGACCTGTTCCTTCATGTCAAGGATGGCCAGCAATACTTGCTTGTAGCCGGACGGTGGTTCCGCGCCGATAGACTGGAGGGCCCATGGCGGGCTGCCACGCTCGATCTTCCCAAGACTTTCGCATTCATCCCGGAGGATCATCCCAGGTCTGATGTTCTTGCGTCCGTACCCAACACGCCCGAAGCGCAAGAGGCCATCATCCAGGCGGCCATTCCGCAAAAGGCGACCGTCAAGCGCTCGGAAACTACGATCAAGGTGGTCTATCAAGGTGAGCCGACGTTCAAGATCATCAAGAGTAGCGAGAACGTCTATTACGCTACGAACACGACGTACACCGTGCTTCGTGTAGGTACTGCGTACTACTGCTGCGAGAACGGAATCTGGTTCGTCTCGGCCAAATCGACAGGGCCCTGGGCTGTGTGTGCCAGCGTTCCCAGTGCGATCTATACGATTCCGTCTACGAGTCCATACCACAATGTGACCTACGTATACGTTTACGACTCTACTCCGGATACGGTGGTCGTGGGCTACACGGCGGGCTATACCGGCGCGTATGTCGCCAAGGGGCTCCTCATGTTCGGCGCGGGCATCTGGCTCGGG
>JAUXGE010000180.1 GCA_030622435.1 Planctomycetota bacterium | reverse complement strand
GGCCGACTAGCTGGATGCCCTATTGCTTCCGGGGCTGTCGAGAATCAGCAACCACCGGCAGAGCCTTTTCAATTCTCACCGCCAGAGGCGGTGGATTAACTATGATTTAGCCGCGAGATTACACCTCGCACATTTTCGTCACGTTGTCATCGAGGCCGATTCACCGCGTGTAAGGAACTTGCGAACCGTCGTCTGCTCGCACTCGGCCAGCAGGGTTTTCGGATTCCCTCCGGCAATCATTGTACGTGTTTCCGAGTCGAGAAAGACGGAGTTATCCCCGATAGCGAAGATGCTGGCCAGCTCGTGCGTCACGGCAACCACGGTAGCACCCAGGCTGTCGCGCAGCTCGAGGATGAGATCATCCAACAGATGAGCGCTGATCGGATCCAGTCCCGAGGACGGCTCGTCGAAGAACAGAATGTCGGGGTCGAGTGCCATTGCGCGGGCGAGTCCCGCCCGTTTCTGCATTCCGCCGCTGATTTCGGATGGATAGTAATCCTCGAAGCCGGACAGCCCGACCAACCGCAGCTTCAGCGAGGCGACTTCGCGAACATCACTCGGGCTCAGGTCAGTGTATTCTCCCAGCGGAAGCCCGACGTTCTCCGCCAGGGTCATGGAACTCCAAAGCTCACCGCTCTGATAGAGCACTCCGAAGCACCGCATCATCTGTTGTCGCTCGGAGGGCTCTGCCAGCCAGAAGTCCCGGCCACTGTATAGTACCTCTCCCCCGGCCGGCTCCTTGAGTCCGATCAGATGGCGCAGCAAAGTGCTCTTCCCGCAGCCGCTTCCGCCCATGATGATGAAGATCTCTCCATTGCCCACGGTGAAATCGAGATCGCGCTGGATCACGAAGTCCCCGTAGGCCATCGTGAGGTTCCGCACCGTGATGCGAGCGCCTGTTTGACTCATCTCTTTCCGTTTCGTTCCGTCGCTACACGCCGATCACGTTGGTGACGACCGCGAAGACCGCATCCGTCACGATAATGAGCACGATGGCGGTCACGACGGCAGAGGTTGTCGCCAAACCCACCGCCGCCGAACTGCGCCCGCACTTCATTCCCCTGAGGCACCCGGAAAGAGCCACGATGATCCCGAACACGAGGCTCTTCGAGATTCCGACCGAGAAGTCCACAAGACTCAGGGCAAGGCGGGTCTCGTTGACGTACTCCATCAAAGACAGATCCAACATGCAGACGCCGACAAGGGCACCACCGACAATGCCGACCAGGTCGGCGTACAGGCATAGCAGGGGCATCATCAGAGCGAGGGCCAGCATTCGCGGCAGTACCAGGAACTCCATCGGTGAGAACCCTAGTGTCTCGAGCGCATCAATCTCCTCGTTGACGGTCATCGTGCCGAGCTCTGCGGCGAAAGCAGCCCCCGTGCGCCCTGCCATGACAATCGCGGTCATCATGGCGCCCATCTCACGAGCCATGGCAATGCCCACGAGGTCCGCCACATAGATCTGAGCTCCAAACTGCAGAAGCTGGATGGCGCCAATGAACGCCAGAATCAGACCAACGAGGAAGCTGATCAGCGTTACGATCGGAAGGGCCCCTGCGCCGCACTCCTGGATGGTCAAGAACAGGTCACAGCTTCGAAATCGCGCCTTGCCGCGCAGCAGCTTCACGAGAGCGAGTGCGGCCTCCCCCAGAAAACACTGCATCTCTCTGAAGGATTCAGACAAGTCAATGGCGGTCGTGCCGATGCGTGACAGGAAGGGCTCGCGCACGGACTTCCGTCGTGCGCCAGTCGTCTCCGGAACGGCCGTCGCCAGATTCAACAGTCGCCTCACACCTGAAGGAAGACCGTCTCGATCGACCCTGATCCGACTCCCGTCGCACTGATCGATTACTTTGAGAAGGAAGGCAAGGAGGGCGCTGTCCCATGCGGTGAGCCCCTTCGCCTCGAATGCCAGGCACTGAATCGTGGAACCGGTGACGATCTGTTCCTGGACACTGGCTACCGGCGGTAAGCCGTCGTGAATAGTCCAGCTCCCGGCCAACTCGACAAGAAGCATGTCGTCAGCCGGTCGGCGGAAACTCACCTCACATCGCATCGAGTTCGCGTTGTTGGACGAGTTCAGCTCAACGGAGTCGGTCATCTTCCGTCCCGAATCTGTCATCCAGTAGATCGAATTCCCGGCCAAGTCGCATCCGGTATGCAACCGCGGATCGGATGGGCTGCATCAGCCGAAGGCGTCGCTCTCAACGTCGGAGCTGCTGAGGGCGTCCACACACAACGGGTAGACTACTTTGGCACAACCAGAGGCCCCTGTCCACTACTTGAACCTTGTCCCCCCCCAGGGATTCTCATACAACCGGCGCAATCGCACACGGAGAACCCCACATCGAGGAAGACTTGCAATCCGTCGCTCCTTCCGGGGCTTGGCAGGGTGGTCCATCTCCTCTGTAGGTGGGCCACCCGACTGCGGTGCCGGCAACCCCCCTTGTCCGCGGCGAAGAATGGGGCGCTCGCCGCACGGCCGACACGAGGGTCGGCCGCTACATCTCAAGCCGGGGCGTGCCAGGCGGACCCGCGGATTTACGAGTGATGCTACACAGGACTTGACTACCGGATCAATGCCGGTTCGATCCAGTTGAGGCGGTCTTGAAGGTCGCCGTTTTGCCCGAAATCGGCGATCAACTCGATGCGGTTGGCCCGGGTGACGTCAAGGCGAATCGGGCCATGGAGCGTGCCGCGCCGGACGCCGCTCTCGTCAAAGCGGCGCTTACCATCGACCAGGATCTGCACGGACACGTCGGCATAGGGTCCGCTGTCATCATCCATGCCTACGAAGGTCACGAACTCGCGGTACGCCCCCTTCAAATCATACGTCAAGTTGGACCGGCTGTGCACGCCCACGCCGTGCTCGAAGGAATCGCCGGCCACTCGGAGCGGTCCACCCAGGACGTTTCGGTCGTTGACGAATTCCCACCCGAGCGACAGCATCGGTGTGTGCTGGTAGCTGATGGGCCGATGACCGGAAAGCCACTCCCACCTTCCCCCTACGACGTCGACATGCGTGACGCGCTCGGCTTCGATACGGATCGGCTGCCCGTCGCGTAGGCGGGCCTCGATCACATTGCCGGACCAGTCAAGATCTGTAACTGTCAAACGTCCACTGCTGCGGAAGCTCAGGATCAGGTGGGGTCCACTCGGCGGCGGCGGCGGGGGCGAGGCGGCAAGTCGAACCGCGACGGCTAGCCTGTGCGGGACCGTCGTTTCGCCCAGGGGACCCTCGATGGACACGCCGTCGGCGTCGATGGCCGAGATGAACCCGTGGATGATGTCGCCGTTGGTCAGGAGGATTCGGTCCTCGTCGGTTTTGCCCGACCGGTCGAACCATTTCACGGATTCCCGGTAGCCGGGCTGCGCGGCGCGATCAGTGTCGATCCGGCGAATCGATTCGAGCGAGACCTCGACACTGCCGAGGTCCACGGCATCGACCAGTACGGATTCGTCGCGTGCGCCACTCGGTCGGCCATACAACACGTCACCGTTGGCGAAGCCGATTCTAGACTCGTGGCGTGTGTGCGGAGCGACGCGGACTGCCGTGCTCATTCGCACCAGATCCTCCAACGGAATGCGAAGATCCTCTCCTCCGGCCGCGCGAATCAGCACACCGTCGGCGATGCTAAGTGATATCAAACGTCCTTGAATCGCATCTTCCGCCACCGTCTTGATGTTGACCTCCGTATGCGAGCCGCTCAGTCCGTCAGCGGCCTGACAGGCAGCCATCGGGCTCAGTCCGATCGGAAACGGCACGATCGGGCAAAGGGTGATGATCATGAACATAATGCAAGACACGGTCGCAATTCGCGCCGGCTTCGGCACTGCGGGGTAGCGCTTGCTTCGCGGCTGCCTCTTCACCAGCTTCCACGAGGACGCGGACGGGGAGCGACGGTTCATACACGCTCCTTCAAGATGGCCGTTGCACGTTGACATCATCATTTCTGAAAGATCGGCAGCAGGCGATTGGGCATCTGTAGGATAATCAGCCCCATCGCGGTTCCGTACTCCTGCCCCGCTTGTCCGCGCCAGAATCCTTCCGGCGCCTGTTTATCCAGCAACTCGTCCCGCACGTTCGGCCACCACCCCCGCCACGTCTGATCGCCCGCCAGGAACATGGCCTGGGCGGCGTAGTAGTGTCCGTAGAAGTAGTGGCCTACGGTCTTCTCCTGTGGCGGAACGAACCGCCCAACATATTCTAGGCCCCGTTTGACCTCCTCGCCGCCATAAATTCCGGCGTATTGCAGGGCTGTAACGCCGGCGGCAGACCGCGCGAACGCCGATCCGCCCGAGGTCAACATGTATCTGAAGCCGCCGTCGGGGTTCTGGCTGGACTTGACATATTCGATGGCCTTGTCGATGACGGTCTTGTCGACGTAGATTCCGGTGTTTCTGGCAGCACGAAGTGCCATGACCTGACATACCGTTACTGAAAGATCGGCGTCGGCGCGGACGGGCTGATATCGCCAGCCGCCTTCGTCGTTTTGGGTTGTTGCGATCAGCCGTACGGCTTTGCGCAGGGTCTCGCGAGCATCGGACCGGTTGGTCATGCCATAGACCTCGGCCAGGAACAGTGTGGCGAATCCATGGCCGTACATCGGCCCGTGTGAGGTCTCCGCCGCGAGCAATCCGCTCTCGGATCCGTGCGCCAAAACGAAAGTGAGGGCACGGTCAACGACGTCGCCGTAGCGCCCCCGGCCGGGCATGTTGCCGTCCGACATGAACGCCAGAGCTGCAAGCCCGGTGATGCCGACGTGCGGGCCGTAGTGCGAGTGGTTGCCGAACGAGCCATCCTCACCCTGCTGTGTGACCAGCCAGGCAAGGCCTTTCTCGATGGCGGCGCGGGATTCCGCGGTGATCTCCGATGAACTCGGGGAGGCGGAAGGCGTAGGATCGGCCGTAGCGGGAGCAACAGCGCAGAACGCGGCAATCCACGCGGTGATCCACACGGGAACGCAGATCACCATGCGGAGGCGAGCCTCCGTCGACCTGGATATACGGGTCACATACATCAGTCTTCCGCCTCCTGGAGCGCGCGATAGTACCGTTCGATCCAGTCGCGGTATCGTTCGAGGAAACTCTCACCGATGCCCTGGATGATCTCCTCTCGCTCGCGCATCGGCAGATGCCCCCACGTCCTGCGCAACTCGTGGATGTCACCGTCCGTCGGCGTGCGGTCGGCCGCTACCCCGCCGGGCGTCCGGCTCGTCGATTCGCCGGGATCACCAGCGTCACCCGAAGTGCGTGCGCCCTGGTCAGGTTGTCCTTTGGGCATTTGGCGTTTGTCACCGCCGCGAGGCCGACCCGATGAGCGCCGTGGTCGTCTCTGCGAGGCGGCCTCTTTGACGGCATCATCGAGCCGGTCGACGATGCGCCTCTGCACGTCCTGCGTTTGATCCCCCGGATCGAAGTCGATTTCGAGGTTACGTTCCGCGTCACCCATCAGGCGGATGATCCCGGCCATCATGTCTTCCTGCGAGTCTGTCGCGGCCTGTCGGATGAGCCGCTCACCTAGGCGCTCCTCCTTTTTTTCCGGTTCATTCACCTTCGGCTGCTCCCGGGTCTGTGCCGACAGGGGAGCCGCACAGAGCATTGCCAGCACCGCGACGGTGAACCGACCTTCACGGATCGGCAGAGATCTGAACGCCCGTGCGCGATACGGTGTCACAAGGCAGAGCTGTGACCGTAAGGTTGCGGCCGTGCCGCCCTCGAAGCGGCGCGTGTTGGCGCACCTTCGTTTAGTGCCGCGTTTCACGAACAGTGCAACGAAGTGTCGAAGCGAACCGCAGGCTTCAGCCTGCGCGGGCGTCCGCGCGGGCTGAAGCCCGCGGCTCGGGTGGTCGTGGGACTGACGAAACACGGCACTGGTTGTCGGACCGACGTACCACGTCATCGCAATCTCTTTTCTCACTGTCATAAAGCCCATGTCTATTGCCCTGCCGGCCGGCCGCATCACGGAAGTCGTGCCCGGTCAGTAAGCTTCTCGGTCAACCGCTTGACCTCACCCTGATCATCGCCGAGCATTTGCAGCTCGCGCAGCTCGCTCTCAGTCGCGTTATCGATATCCAACGTCCCGTTTACCCGGCCGGTTCGCTCGTTGATGTCCATTTGCATGGCCTTCAGGACCAGCAGTTCCGCCACCGTAGGCACCGGTTTATACTGGGTCATCCCGCCCTTTCCCTGACCTCCGCCGTCGCCCGACTCAATGAAATCCGTATCGACTGGCAACGACCTCGTCTGGACAATCGCACCGACCAGGTTCTCCAATTCCCGGACGATGCGGTCCGTCTTGGCTATCAGACGATCATCGATTTCCCGAGCCGTCAGGTGATTCCGGCTCTCCTCCATCCATTTCCCAACGCGCGTCAGCGCCCAATCGTAGACGATTACCTGCCGGAAATCCGGGGCCTGGTTCTCTACCATAGCTCGAACACTCGCCTGCTGTCGCGCGAGCTTCGTAGCCGACCTCGCTTCCACACGTCCGAGCCTTCCGCGAGCCTCGATACTCTGCGTCAGGTTCGCGATACCGGTGTTGACGGCACGTTGTGCCGTGAGAATCTCCTCGAGGTCTTCACGAATCTGGTCCAACGAACGCAACAACGATTCGCGCTGTGCCTTCCGGGCAAGTTCCTCGAGGCGCGCGAGCGCCTCGTTCAGTCTGGTCAGTGCCTTGTCCTGTTCGCTCGTGGCCGGTTCGGGGTGCAGATCCTCCAGCAGCTTCTCCGCTTGCAGCATATTGATCGCAGCCTTGCGGAGAGGGGCGGCGGCCATCATGGTCTGCTCGCTCGCCGCGAGTTCCTCGCCCAGGAGCCTGGTGTTCCGCCTGAGTGTCCGCTGCCGTTCGGAATAATCCCGAAGAGTTTCCGCATCGACATCCATCAGGTTCGCTTCATGCGTAGCCAGCCGAAGCGTCTGCTGCTCTTCGATAAGAGTCTTGATCAACTCCTCTGCACCTTCCAGCCTCTTTCGCAGTTCCTCGAGCTCGGCCGCTCGATGGCGGTCGCGCTGGCGCAAATCGGCGATCATCTCACGAATCGCATCAGAGACCGTCTTCTGCGCGATTGTCGCCGCGGCGGTCCGATTGTCTCCGATCGCGGCGACGGCCTTGTCCATGTTCTTGGATACGCCGCCGGCCCGTGCGGAGCGAATGGCAGCGTCGAGAGCCTCGGCGGCTGCGCGATCCTTTTGTCGGGCGGTTTCGGCGAGCTGTTTCATGTGGGCGAGAAGTTGCTCGACGTCCGCGGCCAATTGTTCCTGCTGACGCCGCAGGCGTCTAAGGGCGACAGTCTCGGGCTCGGTCAGTGATTCGACAGATTTGCCCAGGGTTGACCGTCCGAGTTCCGCGGTCTGGCGGCGAAGGATGTCCTGCCGGTCGAGGAGGTCTCGTGTTCTCGTCGTCAGTTCGTGGAAGCTGCCCCACTCGGACATTCGGCGAATCAGGGCCTGCAGACGGTCCACGGCCACCCTTTCCTGACGAACCGCCTCGTGCAGGGCAGCCTGTTGCGCAGCGACCTCAGCCTGCTCCTGCGCCTGATCGAGTGCTCCGCGAGCCTCCGACATCGGGTCCGCAGCGATTCGCCCGAGAGCATCCCCCAAAGAGGCAACACGCTCTCGAGCCTCCTCGTCTCCGGTCCGATTGCGCATCATCCGCTCGGTCAGTTTCTGAAAGCGTTGGGCAAGATCGCGCAATCGACCGACGAGCCTCGCCTGTCGAGTCGCCACGCTCCCGACTTCCTCGCGCTGGGCTTCCGTCAGAGGTGCCGGCTCATCGTCGGCATTCAACAGCCCGGTCGTCCGATCGAGCAGTTCGGTTTCATCGAGTGCCGCTCTGCGCAGGCTCGCTTCGAGCCTGGCGAGATCACTCCGCAGCCGGATGTCGAACTCCACCTCGCTGATGATCCTGATGCGCATATCCGTGGATCTTCCGATTTGCCCGCCGCCATCCGGGGTCTCGAAGTTGTCAGCGGCCTCCACACGATATACGATCAAGTCCCCCGGCGAGAGTGCCATTGATTCGACACTCCAGAGGTATCGGGCGAGCGCTTCGGCCCCGGCGTCACCGTAAGTCATCTGCATGTGATCCGTCAGTGGGATTGCGTGAGCCCCACCACCGATGCGCTCCGCCCTGAGGGTGAGGTCCGTGATGCCGAAGTCGTCCTCGGCGCGAACGAGCAACGGGATGGCTCCACGAGGCGTCAGCTCCGCCGCAGCACCGGGTTCCAGGACGGCCACGTTCGGCGGGGAGTCCGGCACGGCAAGCACCGAGTAATCGGAACCGCCGCGGTTCTCGAAACCGTCAGCGTCGCGCAGTTCGATTCTGAATCGCAAGTCCTCTCGGACCTCGAACCGCGCCCGCAGGCGTTGGTTGTCTTTGGGGTCTACGACCAAAGGTATCACCCGATCGCCGTCGATCCGGAGGCCGGCAGTCGCCCCGACCGGATCCGGTGGTATGGATTTGCTCGCATGGACGGCTACTTCAACAAAGCCGCCTATGGGCGCCTGCACCGGTCCATCGGCCAGATCTCGAACTCGCGCTTCCGTATGCAAGGCATAGGGCGGCGGTTCGATCGTCGCGAGGGATTCGATGACCCCGGGGCGTTGCACCACTCGGATGGTGAAGGGCGTTTCGGACGTGCTGTCGTCACCCGCCTCGAACCAGTATGTCAGGTTCTTGGTCACGACGTCGATGGTAGCATAGAACCCACCGGCTCGATCGCGGTCGTGCTGCATCGCCATGGTCATCGTGCCGCCGTCCGCCTCGCGCAGATACACCATACCACGGAGTGCGTCGTGAAAGCCTCGTTGGACGCCCATACGCACGGTAACCGACTCACCGACTGCTGCGGTCAGGTCCCTGCTGAGTGGAATAATGGACGTATCGTGCGGCCACTCGATCCGCCCCCAAGGATAGATGTACCGGTACAGACCGGTTCCGGCCCATCCCGGTGACGCGAGCAGAACCGCAGTCAACAAGGCCAGGCTCATGAACAGAAACACGGCCTGCATTATCAACGGTCGTAACGACAACGAGGACTCGATAGGTATGTCCGAGATATGCTGCTCGGTGTTGAAGACGACCTGCCGCATCATGCTTTCCGAGCCTGCGTCACGCCGCTGGAGGAAGTCGACGGTGCTGGTCAGGCGGTCCTGGAACGTGCCGAAATGGCTCTCGATCCGCGCAGCAATCTCGTCGAGACCGAGGCGCGCCTGCGCCGGCCTGATGACCCATCGGAGCGCCGCGGCGACGAAGGTCGCAACGCAGCACAGGGAAACCGCGGTCCGTAGCGGGGATGGCAGCCACAGCAGCCAGTCGAGCGTTACGGCCGCGAGGAACACGGCCACGCTGCCGGCAAGGACCACGCACAGACCGTGGGCGATGAGCCGGCGGCGGATCGTGGTCCGCATGGC
>JAUXGE010000294.1 GCA_030622435.1 Planctomycetota bacterium | reverse complement strand
GCTTTCCGGGTCGGCGGCTTACTCCGGAAATTCATGCGGATGTTGCCGTCGCCCGCCTCCACGAGCAGAACCGAGACGATGACCGAATCGATGCGCAACGGCCCGTTGACTATGTCTTCCGTGTCGTTCCGGGTGGCACCTGCACCGGCGATTGCCTCTGCGGACAGGCTCATCACGGCGAGACGCTCGTCCGAGAGAAGCTCGAGGGTTCCCAGCGCGGCGCCGAGCAGCCGCACGCGGGCGGGCTTCTCGCGCTGATATAACCTTCTATAGAGATCGTGGGGATCCCCACCCCGCGCAACCAGGTCGGCCGCCGCAGATAGGACCCGCGCGTCGGTGTTTGAGTGCCGGAACCAGCCGGTATCGGTGGCTATGCCGACAAACAGCGCTTCGCCCGTCCCGGTCTCGATAGGCCACCCCACCGCATACGCCCAATCGTAGACAATCAGGCTTGTGGCGGCCGCGGATTGATCTATCAGGTACCGGTCGGCGATGTCCTCGCGTGTCACGTGGTGGTCGATTACGAGCTTTGGCAGTTTCGTCGAACGAAACCAGTCGGCGATAGGCCGCAATTGGATGTGGGAGCAAGTATCGAGAACGATGATGCCGTCGTTTTTCTCGAGGTCGGGCCACGCCAAGTCCCGGTCCAGAACGGGCATCGGAGCATAGCGACCGAAGACGCCGTATTGGTCGGGCAGCGGATCGTACAGCAGTGCCGTAGCCTTAACACCCTTGGCCTCGAGCAGCAATCGCATCGCCGCCATCGAACCGAGTGCATCCCCGTCCGGCTTCTCATGGGAGACCAGCAGGACCCGTTTCCACGGCGCGATCCACGACGCCGTACGCTCGAACTCCGCCTCAGTCAGCGTGCTCATTCCCCCTGTACCTCGCTATAGGGCATGTTCGATTCCGGCGGGCCGGCGCTTTGGCGGATGTCCTCGACGTCGCGCCCCATCTGGGCAATCAGCGCCTCGGTCGATGCAAACGCCTGCTGCGGTCGTAACCGCCGGTGAAACTCGATCCGGATGGTGCGGGCGTAAAGGTCGCCATCGAAGTCGATTAGGTGTGCCTCTACGGCCAGCGCCGCGCCACCGAAGGTGGGTTTCCGGCCGATGCTGACGGCCGCTGTGCGCCTGTCGCCATCAATGACCGCCTCCGCGGCGTAGACCCCGTCTCCCGGAACGAGCTGCCCGGGTGCTTCGATATTGGCGGTGGGGAAGCCGATGGAGCGACCCCGACCGTCCCCCGTGACCACCTGCCCGGTCAGAGCATACGCCCGGCCCAGGCACAGTGCCGCCCGTCGCACTTTCCCCTCGGCCAGCAGCCGGCGGATCATGGAGCTCGAAACCATCAAGGTCTCGCCCTGGTCGATCTGCAGCGTGACCGGTTCCAGGATATGTACCTCGCACCCGGAGTGGCGGGCCACCTGCCGGAGCACGTCGGGTGTACCGGTTCTTCCCCGGCCAAACCCGAATGAAGGCCCCTCGACGATGTGTGTCGGGTTGAACCGTTTCAGGATGATGTCCTCGATGAACGCTTCCGCTTCGAGGTTCAGGAGATCCGGCTCACTCCTGGCCACGACCGTGATGTCAGCACCCCCTTCCGCAAGATACCGTAGTTTCTCATCAGGCGTTGACAGCCGCGGTGGCGCCTTCGACGGCGTGACAATGGTGAGGGGGTGAGGCTCGAAGGTGAGTACGACGACCGGCCCGCCCGTATTCGCAGCGAATAAACCGGCCTGTGCGAGAAGCTGCTGATGCGCACGGTGAACACCGTCGAAGTTCCCGACGGTAAGCACCGATTGGGCCAGGGGCGATTCGAGCGCCTCAAGACCGTGCAACACCTTCACGTGAGCCCTTTCTCGAAGAACCGGACGACCCGCTCCGCCGCATCTGCCGTCAGGTTCGATCGCCAGCATAGCGCGCGGTGCCGGTGCTGGCAACGCACCCGTCGCGAAACCGGATCCGCGGGTTGACATGTCGCCAAAGCAGAGTTGTCATGGCGCTTGTGGAAGATGGAACTGAAACCCCAAGCACGCCTCCTGTCAAAGTCGTGTTGTGCGTCGAACCGGAAGCGTTCGATCGTTTTGGTCGCGTCCTGCGGCATCTGCTGGTGGGTCTCGTCGAGCAGGCGATCGACGTTCGACTACTCAGCAGCGACCCCCGGGTCGAGAAGCTGACGCTCGGGCCGATTCAGACGGTCGTGTATCAGCGCATTACCTGGCCGATGGCGGGTCGGCGTACCGGTGCCGTCTTGGACGCCCTGCGGCATCGTCCACCGACGCTCGTGCACGCCATGTCCGGGGCATCGTACCGTCTGGCCGGAGCGGTAGCGGAGGCGTTTGATGCCGATCTGGTTTTCCAGGTGACATCACTGGCGGACTGCAATGCGATTGCCGAATTCAAAGGGCCACGAGTCGGGTGCTACACGGCGTTCGCCAGGCCTCTGATCAAGGTGCTCGAGGAGCAGTTGAAGATACCCGCTGATCACATCGACCTGATCCACCCGGGCGTAAAGACATCGGAGAAGCCCGTGTGCTTCTCCCAAGCGCAGCGAATTCCGACGCTCCTTTGCTCGTCACCCCTGGAACCCGAAAGCGGGGTGGATGTGCTGATCGAAGCGGTGGACCTGCTGCGGCGTCGAAACCACACTTTCATGCTGTTCCTCTTGGGGGCAGGGGGACAGGAGTCGATCCTGCGACGCATGATCCGGCAGCGCGAGTTGCTCGGGCATGTGACGCTCGCTCACCTGCTGGAGGGTTTTGCGCAGGCGATGCACAACGCGGACATTCTCGTGAGACCTTCGGCGGATACGAAGTTCTCGGATGACACGCTGCATGCCATGGGTGCCGGGTTGGCCGTCGTCACCGGCGCGAGCCCGATCTGTGACCACTGCCGAGCAAACGAAACGGCGCTTGTCTGCGACAAGATCAGCGCCGAGTCGCTGGCGGATGCAATCGAACAACTGCTCTCGGATCGCGCGGGCGCGCAGCGCCTGGCTGCTTCGGCGATGGAGTATGTTCGTGCCAACCACGCGATGAGTGGCATGGCGGAGCGATCGGCCGAAGCCTACCGCCGCCTCGCCCTGGCTCGGGCAACCTTTCCCATCAAGGAGTAACCCCGGTTGGACGCCGCACAAATTCAGCCGAGGTCGCCGACGGCTCAATACGATGCCCTGGCCGAGGCACTTCGTGCCAAGGTATCCGGCGATGTGCGATTCGACGCACTGTCGCGCACCGTCTATTCCACAGACGCGAGCATCTACGAGATGATACCGGCCGGGGTCGTGCTCCCTGGAAACGTCGACGATGTCGTCGCAACAGTCAACGAGTGTCGAGGAGCCGGCGTGTCCGTGGTACCGCGCGGCGCCGGCACCGGGTTGACCGGCGGTACCGTCGGTACGGGTGTGCAGCTCGATCTGTCGCGTCATATGAACCGCATGGGCCGTCTCGACCTCGAAGCCCGTACGATCGAGGTCGAACCCGGCGTAGTGCTTGACGAACTCAACAAGCACCTGGCTCCACACGGGCTGCACTTCGCTCCCGACGTCGCCACCGGCAACCGCGCGACCATCGGTGGGATGATAGCCAACAACTCGTGCGGCGCCCGTTCGATTGTCTTCGGCCGGACCGTTGACCACGTACTCAGTCTGACCGTCGTCCTGGCGGATGGTAATATCGTCACTTTCGGAGAGGAGTCGCTTCGATCCGACACCGGCGGTGCGGCCGGTATGGACGAAGCAGCAAACGCAACTCGAATCGAGCATAATCTCGCCCGGATTCGGGATGAAGCCTATACGGAAATCCAGGAAAGATTCCCGAAGATCCTGCGCAGCAACGCCGGGTACGGGTTGGATCGACTCGGTCCTCCCGGTGGACGGGCGGATTCGCTCAAAGTCCTGTGCGGCAGTGAGGGGACGTTGGGCATTATCGTGTGCGCCACGCTCCGGCTCACACCCCAGCCCAAGCACACGGGTATCGTCCTGCTGCCCTTCGGCCACGTACTCGATGCCCTCAGCGCGACGACCGTGGCACTGCGCCACGGTCCGTCCGCGATCGAACTGATAGACCGTATGATCCTTGACGCGGGTCGTTCCTTCCCGGCTTTGCGGGCTCGATGCGACTTCATCGAGGGTAACCCGTGCGCGCTGTTGGCGGTGGAATTCCTGGGTGACAATGCCAAGGACGTGTCAGTGCAAATGGACGCGCTCGCGTCCGACCCTGAAGTAGCGAGTTGCGTTCCATCACCTGTCAAGCTGTTCGAACCCCAGCGGCAAGCGGACGTTTGGGAGATGCGCAAGGCCGGTCTGGGGCTGCTCATGTCCCGGCCGGGTGACGCCCACCCCCAGGCCTTCGTCGAGGACACGGCCGTCGATCCAAAGCATCTCCGAGACTACATCGAACGGTTCTCTGCCATTGTGGATCGCGAGGGGGTGGAAGCCAGCTATTACGCCCACGCAAGCGCCGGCTGCCTGCACGTCCGCCCGATCATCAACCTCAAGCTCGCCGGTGACATCGAGCGTATGCGACGAATCGCCGAGGGTGTTTGCGATCTCGCCCTGGAGTTCGGCGGAACGATGACGGCCGAGCACGGCGACGGTATCGTCCGGTCCTGTTGGCTAGAGCGGATGTACGGTCCCGTGATCACCTCGGCTTTCAAAAAAGTCAAACACGCCTTCGACCCGAACAGCTTGATGAACCCGAACAAGATCGTCGATCCGCTCCCCATGACCGAACACCTCCGGTACGGACCGTCCTTCGTCTCGACACCCGTCAAGACCTTCCTGGACTTCTCGGCTTACGGCGGCATGGCCGGGCTCGCCGGGATGTGCAGCGGAGTCGGGCAGTGCCGGCAACGCCTCGTGGATTCGATGTGTCCCTCCTATCACGCCACGGGAGACGAGCTGCACACGACGCGTGCACGGGCGAATGCCTTGCGCGTGGCACTGTCGAATAGAGGCCTGCTCGACGGGCTCGATGATCCGAACCTGAAAGACGTCATGGACCTGTGCATCTCCTGCAAGGCATGCAAGGCAGAATGCCCAACGGGCGTCGATATGGGACGCCTAAAGGCCGAGTACCTCGCAAGGCGGCACCTCGTTCACGGCGTCCCCAAACGGGCTCGGCTGGTCGCGGACATGCCGCAACGCCTGTCTCTGCCGAGCCACTTCCCCGGATTGAGCAATCTGGCCGGCCAGTCCAAGCCCATACGCGCGCTGATGGAACGGCTGTACGGGATCGACCGTCGCGTACCGCCGCCGCGGTTTGCACGACGGACGTTTCGTGCGTGGTTTCGCCGGTATCTCAAAAGGCGGCAGATCCGGCCGACGCGCGGACCGGTGGTGTACTTCGTCGATACCTGGACGAATTACTTCACACCGCAAGTCGGGATAGCGGCCGTCAAGCTGCTCGAGCGCGCCGGCTTCGACGTCATGTGCCCTCATACACTCTGTTGCGGTCGCCCCGCCATCAGCCAGGGACTGCTCGCCGACGCAAAGCAGATGGCCGAGTTCAACGTGAGAAAGCTCGCCCGCTTTGCCTCCTCCGGTATTCCCATCGTGGGCACCGAGCCGAGCTGCATACTGACACTTACCGACGAGTATCCGCAGCTCGTGCGAACACCGGCCGCGCGCATAATTGCTAAGCAGACCTCGATGCTCGAGACGTTCCTTCAACGCCTGCTCGCCGACGAGCCCGAGGCACTGAAGTTCACTGATCGCAAGATTCCTCTACTCTATCATGCACACTGTCACCAGAAGGCGTTGGTCGGATCGGGCGACGCGGTCGAGTTGTTGCACGAAGCGTTAGGCGATACGTCCTCCGAAATACCCAGCGGCTGCTGTGGAATGGCCGGTGCCTTCGGCCACGAGGTGGAACACTACGAGGTGTCGAAGGCCATTGGAGAACAGCGGCTCTTCCCGGCCGTGCGCAATAGAGGTGACGCTCAGATCGCCATCTCGGGTTTCAGTTGTCGTCAGCAAATCGAGCACCACACCGGTGTCACCGCGAAACATCTCATCGAATACCTCGCCGATGCCCTGGTGTAATCCCATGAAAGGCTGTCTCCCGCCGGAGCGTATGATCTCCGGCGTGAGAACATTTGGTATTGGGAGACAGCCATGAGAACGAAACGGAATGTAGCACAGGTG
>JAUXGE010000161.1 GCA_030622435.1 Planctomycetota bacterium | reverse complement strand
GCATACAGTCACACTTTCACATGGGTTCGTTTGGTATATTCATTTTTCATCTGGCTTCGTCCGGAGTGTTCGGCAGAGGTCGATGGGGCCTTCGCCGGCAGCCACGTTTGGTGACGTCCTTCGGCATGGCTGGGACTCCTTTGATACAGGGGGGCAGCGCACCGTGCGCCCACCGGCCCTCCGCAGTAATAACGTGACGGGCGCTCGCTCTGGAGGGCTGTGTTGAGCGATCAGGAGGAGGAAAGGAGGAAGGATGAAGAAGGAGTCGAAATGTCGAAACGTCCAAAGGGGAGGGGGCGGTGGTGAGAGGCCCAGTCGAACGTCGGGTCTGCTGACCCGACCTACCTGGCTGAGCGATCAGTGTTTGTGGGGTGCGATCGCGCATAACAGCCCACAGTACAAAACGCCGCGGCCGGGCTTATCTGCCTATCCGTTGTCCGTAAGAACATGCGCGTGCTGCGCTTGGGCATGGCACCCAGCTTCTGGGAACCCACCCTGCGTCGGGGGCGCACTCTTCCACCTTCCCCCTCGCCACGGGAGGATCGAGGGGTTTCTTTTCAAGGCAACGGAACCTTCCAAAACCCCTCCCTGCTAAGGAGGAGAAATCCGGCGGTTGCACAGGCAGTGAGTCGCATGAGTTCAAACGGGAGGTGAGCCCTACTTACCGATTGCTTCGTTGAGGCTGCCGCTGCGGAAGCCGCGGAGGTCGAGGGAGACGTACATGTAACCCAGAGCACGGAAATGGCGGTCGATTCGCGCGGCGTTGGCCGGCTCGGCGAGCGTGGCGATGAACACCTCGGGCACCTCGACCCGCGCGAGGTTCCCGTGATGGCGGACGCGGCACTCACTCACGTCCATCTCCTCGCGAAGGAAGCCCTCGGCTGCCTCGATCATGCGCAGCTTCTCGGGCGTGATCGGTTCGCCGTATGGCACGCGGCTGGCGAGGCACGGGCTTGCGGGCTTGTCATGCGTGGGTAGGCCGAGCCGCCTGGAAAGCTCACGGATGTCTTTCTTGGTCAGCCCGGCCTCAGCGACGGGCGAACGGACCTTGTAGTCCTTGCCCGCCTGAATGCCGGGTCGGAAATCCCCCAGATCCTCGGCATTCGTGCCGCTGATAGCAGCGTTAATTCCGCGCTCGGCAATAAAACGCTCTAGGGGTGCGTAAAGAGCGCTTTTGCAGTGGTAGCAGCGGTCGGCCGGGTTCTTCGTGTAGTCCGGGTTCTCGAACTCGGCCGTTTCGAGGACGACGTGCTCTACACCGACGGCATCCGCGATCTCGCGGGCCTGCTCGAACTCGGATCGAGCGAGGCTGTCGCTTCGCCCGGTTACAGCGACGACATTCTCCGCCCCCAGGGTGTCTAAAGCCACCTTCAGAACGAACGTCGAGTCGACGCCGGCACTGAACGCGACGGCGACGCTTCCCAGCTCGCGCAGAATCCGCTTCAGCTTTTCGTACTTTTCATCGAGTGTTGCGTCGGACATCACCGGTCCACCAGGACTACCTCGCCCGTCTGATCATACCAACCGTTTCTGGTGGCGGCCACCGCTTCCTCGGTCTCAGCGTGCGATTCGCTGTCCGGTTTCGCACGTAGCGAGGCCGACTCACTTTGGATGAAGTCGGTCTCGACCGATCGGGGCCTCGTCGGTTCGCCGCGGTGCTCGAAGTGTTGACGGAGCCCGAGGCGTTCAAACTATCGCTCAGCGCTCACTCCCCGATGTCACGCATGTCAACAGTCCGGTCGATTGGTCGGGCATGCCACACGGTTTCAACCCACGTCGTGAATCCGGATTATTTTCGGGTTTCCGGCAGTGTGTCTATTGCAGAATGCCTCCTATTCCGGTAGTGGTAGAAAGTCACCTGCGTTATTGATGCGTTCATAGGCAAAGTGGTACGTGCTTTCTTGAAGATGGCATTCTGCCGTGGCAAGTGTAGGGTCTAAACAACACCCCGGATCGGCCATTCCAGCGATTTGAGCCTCCTCGGAATGCCGAGTAGGGGAGGTGATGCGTCGTGGGGGTGCGGTGCAAGGCACGAAGAAACGGATCGGATCCGACGCCCGATTTCTGCGCGGAGCGTCCAGTCGAATGGAGCGATCAGGTCGCGAGTTGTCTGGTTTCCAGTTGGGCTAATCGACGTGTGCTGAGTCTTGCCCGCGGCCCTCCGGCGTGTAGAGGCAACCGTACGTTGACACATCCGTTGCGTTGACAGACGGGACGCACGGGATCACACGGAGTGCAATCCGTGTTGTGTCCGCAGGTTGGGTGACTAATCATGTTTCGAACGTGACCATTTAGTGTTTCAACATCTCATCAGCGCGGACACGGGGTCGATTGGAGTCGCCTCTTGGTAATCTCTCTGCGCTGGGAAACGGAGGTCAATGTCATGAAGCGAGAAAGAGAAGAAACAGTGCTTTGCAGTATTTCGAGGCTCTCGGCTCGCCGCACGGCGGGCATTGCTGTCCTCGTGGCAATGTGCGGTTTGATTACGGCGTCGGCGATGGCCGCCCCCCCGATATCACACACTTACTGTAATCCGATCGACGGCGACTGTTGCGTGGGGAACATCTATGAGATATGCACGTTTGCCGGCATCAACATGGGTGAAGGTAATCACTGCCTCGGCGACCAAGCCTGCTGCATGCCGAATGGAGACTGTGAGATAGCCGACGGTCTATGCTGCGAGGCGATGGGCGGCGTGGCTGTCGGGCCGAACTCGGAGAGCGTGTGCTATCAAGCACCGAACATCTGCGACTCCGGAGGGCCGGACGAAGGGGCCTGTTGCGACGAGGTCGAAGGAGTATGCCGAAACTTCGCTGAGGCGAATTGCCAGGGCGTAGACGAGGTTTGGACGTACGGGGTCGATTGCGATGACCTGGATCCGGAGTGCGGCACGCGGGCGTGCTGTCTGCCAATCCCCTTCGACCCATTGTGCCAAACACTGCCCCCGGACGAATGCATCTTGCTGGGCGGCGAGCCGCAGGATCCCGGTACGAACTGTGACGACGGTGACGATAATGACGGAGTTGCGCAGGAATGCGACAACTGCCCGGACCATTACAACCCGTCTCAGGATGACTCCGACGGCGATGGCCTCGGAGATGAGTGTGACAACTGCATCTTTGTGACGAATCCCGGCCAAGAGAATGCGGACGGCGACTGGTGGGGTGATGTCTGTGACAACTGCCCCTACATTCATAACAACGCGCAGACCGATTCCGATGCCGAGTGCGATGGGATGCCGTGGCTTGGTTGCGTGCCCTACTCGCAAAGCGGCGGTCTATGGGGTACTTGCCCCGGCGAAGCCGAATGCCTCACCGATGGGTACGGGGACTACTGTGACAACTGCCCCAATATTCTCAACGAGAATCAAGCCAACGAGGACGGCGACGATCACGGCGACGTCTGCGACAATTGTCCGTCGGTCCCCAACAACGACCAAGCCAACCAGGATGGGGATTCCTGCGGCGACGTATGCGACGACTGTGACGGCGATCCGGACAAATGCGAGGAGGGCATCTGCGGCTGCGGAGTGCCCGACATCGATACCGACGAAGACGGCGTATACGACTGCCACGACAACTGCATCACCGTGCAGAACCCCGGGCAGGAGAACTGCGACGGTGACGACTTCGGGGATGCATGTGACGACGATGACGACAACGACGGCGTAACGGATGTCGACGACGTGTGTGACTTCACGCCACCGGTTCCAACAGCCGGAGGTGGTGATATCGTCAGGGATGTCATGCACCCTCTCTACGGAACGCTTCTGGGCGACCTCGACGGCGACTGCGACGTGGATGAAGCGGATCTGGCAATCCTGAACCAGAACACAACGGGCACAGGTTGCCTGGACGGTCAGAATGTCGGCGAGGGGTGTGCCAGAAGGCCGATGGAACAACCCGAGCCGCCCCCCTTAAAGGGAGGCGATCCTATCTGGTAGTGCAACCGCGCACTTGTTAGGCTTCCATGGGGAGGGGCGGGCTGAATGTCTCGCTCCTCCCCTTTGTACGCGCCGGGCGACTACTGCAACGCGCGGGCCGGGCGATCATCGAAGAGGATGGGCACGCGTCAGCCGTCCGGCGGTTCGTGGAACAAGGCGAGGCTGGCAGTGAAACCGTGGACGAAGTTCCTCCCGCCGACCGGCCCGAACTCGCCTCCGCAGAAGAAACCGGCCACCGGAACGTCTCCGAGCAGTTCCCGGAACACACCTACATCATGGCCCGGTTCGGACCACATCCGGGTGCCACGTCCGTTGCACCCGAAAAGAAGGGCGCCTTGTACACCTGTCTCGGTAAACGGGGCAAGAATGGCGCGAAGATCCTCGTCGGCGCCGGCGGCGTCACGAACGTGAAATTGCACCGTGGTGCCCACTCGGGCGTGACCGGCGATGGCAATGGCCCCATTACGCCTGTCCACCCCGATGATGTTGTGAATCAGGAAATCACCGCGGGAGAATCGATCTTTATATTCATCTATGACACGGCCGATGAAGAGCGATTCCCTGACGAGTCGCTCATCCTTCTCCGGCAGACCGGCGAGTACGTCGCGCAACCGCTCGAGGCTGGACCTGCCGCCGAGCTGCCGGATCACATTACGCTCCCCCCCTGTAACCACAAAGGGCTTTCCGATGGGTCTACAGCCCTGTGAGACGGCGGTCTCCACTATCAACCGCCCGGTCAGGGCGACACCGATCGTGCCCTCGTTAAACAAGTCCCCGTTGAGAATGAGCCTGTTCTGTCCCGGCATCCTCGCTGCGCTCGCAACTCCACCGATAAGTGGCGCCGAAGGGTAGGCATCGTTGAGCTGATCGACAAGATGATGAACGGCCATGCGGAACGGGTCGCTCATGGCGATGAACGTGGGGCGACTTTCCGGAGACACGCCGACGAAGCGTTCCCAATCCGGAGGTCTGCGGATCGACTCCAGGTCGCGCTGATTCATGTAGAAAGGACGGATGACGACGTCCGGCATCTCCGCGGCAAGCAGAGACATCGAGGGGACGCGCTCCAGCTCCTTATCATGTCCGATCGTCCCCTCGACGGTGCACCCCACGAGAACAGCCCCCCCCAATGCCGATCCGATCCGGTCGGCGATATCGGCCAGATCCTCCGTGAAATGCTTCGTGACAAAGAGAAATGCGAGGTCGACCATGCCTGGCGTGACGCGCGCATCTATCGGGCCTAGCAGTTCATCGACTGCCCGCTCGGCGTCTTCGGCAGCGGTAACGGACGAGGCAAATCGCATAAGAAAGCAGCTTCTTCCTCAGCCTGGTGCTCCGTCAAGGCTGATTCGAGTGATCGCCCGCGGGTGCACCCGCACGGACTCATCCAACACGATATGGCGGACTGGCGTGAGATTCAATTCCTCTATATGTTGTGTTCTCGTCAATATCGTCCCCCACCGGAAAGGTACGGGCTGAATCGATGGTCGCTGATAGCGGGGAAGCATTGAGACGCTGGCACGTTCGTGTGCGTCCGCGGACGCCGCGGCTTGACGGACACGGGCGCGATGTGTTGGCCGACGTGCGTCAAATCGGTGTCGAGCACGTCGAAACGGTGCGTTCGAGCCGGATCTACTTCCTGGAGGGTCGCCTCGACGAACCGGACGTACGGTTGATTGCAGAGGAACTGCTGACAGATCCCGTTGCCGAGGAGTTCGAGTGTCGGCCGGGGCTCTCGCTGCGTGATGACACGGAACCTGCGATCGAAGTTCACACACTCCCCGGCGTGATGAATCCTGTGGCCCTGAGCGCACTGGAGGCGGCACGACACATTCTCCGTGCTCGCGGCGGGAAGCAGGCGGGCATTGATGAGGTACAGACGGCCCGGCGATACGAGATTATCGGGGCACGCGGGATCGATGATCTCGAACGCATCGCCTCGAAGGTCCTGGCCAATAGCTGCATCGAAACCTGGTATATCGACGGCTTCGGTCGGAACGATCCGATTCCGGACGAGTTTCCTGCTCCGCCCGTGCGGCCGTTCGAACTGAGGCACGTGCCGATCCTTGACCTGAGCGACGACGCCTTGACGCGGCTGTCGCGAGAAGCCCATCTGTTCCTGGCACTTGGTGAAATGCGGGTGATTCGTGACCACTTCAACAGGCGGGGACGCGAGCCTACCGACCTCGAGATAGAGACGCTTGCCCAAACGTGGTCGGAACACTGCGTGCACAAGACACTCAAGAGTGCAATCGACTATTCCGGGGATGACTTCGGCCGACCGGGGCGCACTGAGGTCCACTTCGACAACCTGCTCAAAGAGACCATCGTGGCCGCCACGACGAAACTCGACAGGGACTGGTGTCTTTCGGTGTTCGTCGACAACGCCGGCATCATCGTTTTCGACGAGGACTACGGGTTGGCGTTCAAGGTCGAAACGCACAACCACCCCTCCGCGATCGAACCTTATGGCGGCGCGGCAACGGGCATCGGCGGGTGCATCCGCGACGTCATGGGCTGTGGGCTTGGCGCCAAGCCGATCGCATCTACCGATGTGTTCTGCTTCGCCCCGCCCGATTACGATTCCGATCGGTTGCCCAAGGATGTTCTGCATCCACGGCGGATTCTCAAGGGTGTGGTCGGCGGGGTGCGAGACTACGGCAACCGGATGGGGATTCCGACGATAAACGGGGCTATCTACTTCGACGACCGGTACCTGGGCAACCCCTTGGTCTACTGCGGCTGTGTCGGATTGATCCCGCGAAACCGTATCCGCAAGGAAGCATTTCCGGGCGACAAGATTGTGGTGGCTGGCGGTCGAACCGGACGCGACGGCATTCATGGCGCCACATTCTCGTCGGCCGAGTTGACCGATCAACACGCGGTGGAATTCTCTCACGCGGTGCAGATCGGGCACGCCATCGAGGAGAAGAAGCTACTGGATGCGCAGCTCGTGGCCCGGGATCATCCCAGCGGCTGCCTGTACTCAGCCGTCACCGACTGCGGCGCCGGCGGACTCAGTAGCGCGGTGGGCGAAATGGGTGCCGAAATCGGCGCGCTGGTCTATCTGGATGATGTTCCCCTGAAGTACGCCGGCTTGCGCTACGACGAGATATGGATCTCGGAAGCACAGGAGCGTATGGTCTTTGCCGTACCACCGGAACGACTCGACGCCCTCCTCGCTATATTCGAACAGGAGGAGGTCGAGGCAACCGTCATTGGAACATTCACTGACGATCACCATCTCCGAGTGCGATACCATGGACAAAACGTCGGGGAACTCGATATGGAGTTCCTTCACAACGGAGTCCCCAAACAGCATCTGACTGCGACGTGGAGCACTCCGGCAAACGGAGATACCCGCGCAACGGGCGAAGACGAGGTCAGTTGCGCGGCAACGCCGAACGACCGCCTCCTGGAAGCACTCGGCGAGTTGAACACGGCTTCCAAGGAGTGGGTGATCCGCCAGTACGACCACGAGGTTCAAGGACGCAGCGTGGTCAAGCCGCTGGTGGGTCCGGGTTTCGGGCCTTCCGACGCGGCGGTCCTGAGGCCCCGGTATGACCGGTACGGCGGTGTTGCCATCGGGTGTGGCCTGTGCCCGGAACTCAGTGACGTTGACCCGTATTGGATGGCGGTCGTAGCGGTCGACGAAGCATTGCGCAACGTGATTTGCGTCGGGGCCAACCCGGAGCATACGGCGATCCTGGACAACTTCTGCTGGCCGAAGGTCGACACGAAAGAATCGCTCGGCGCGCTGGTGCGGGCTTGCGTCGGTGCGCGTGATGCGGCTATCACCTTCGGGCTTCCATTCATCTCCGGTAAGGACTCGCTCAACAACGAGTTCTCTATGAGCCCGGAGGAGGCGAAGCGAACCGGACTTCCCGATCGGATTGCCATTCCATACACGCTGCTGATCAGTGCGATGGGCGTCATCAAAGACGTGCGGCAGTGCGTATCGATGGACCTCAAGGTACCTGGCAACTATCTCGTCCTGGCTTCGGAGCCGGTTGACGGCGGCAGGAATGGGCTGGAACGCGCGCGGGAGATGCACCATCGCGTGGCGTCGCTGATTGCCGCTGGGAAGGTGCGGGCGGCGCACGATGTCAGTGACGGCGGGCTGGCCGTCGCGGTCGCGGAAATGAGCATCGCTTCTAACCTCGGAATCACCGTAGATGTCAAGCCCGGGGCTTATGCCGGATCGATCTTCGCGCCGGTGCCCACGACGTATGTACTGGAAATGACGGAGGCCGACGCGGCTGCGTGCCGTTTGCCGATCATCGGGCGCGTCGAGGCCGATCCTCGCGTTCGGATCAAGCATGACGGAGTCGGGCAGATCAACCTTTCCATTGCGGATCTCGCCGAGACCTGGCGGGCTCCCTTGGCGCAGGGCGGAGGGCGATAGCCGTGGCCGACGTGCGTGTGCTGGTATTGCGAGCGGCAGGGATCAACCGCGAGGAGGAACTCGTCCACTGTTGGGAACGCGCCGGTGCGAGAGCGTCACTCGTCCACATCAATGCACTGGCCGAGGACCCGGCCATGTTGAAAGATTTCCAGATCGTCGCGATCCCCGGCGGTTTCAGCTACGGCGACGATATCGCCGCGGGTCAGATTCTGGCCCAGCGAATCCTGCTGGGTCTGGCCGAGCCTTTGCAGCGGCTGGTCGATCGTGGTGGCGGTCTGCTGGGCGTCTGCAATGGATTCCAGGTACTTGTCAAGACCGGTCTGCTGCCCGGTGGCGATGTCGGGCGCGATAAGGTCACGGTTACGTACAACGACTCGGCCAAGTTCGAGGCCCGCTGGGTACGACTGAAGGTATGCACGGACCGGTGTGCTTTCCTCGAGCCCGACACGTATCTGGAAGCACCGGTCGATCACGCCGAAGGGAAGGTAGTGACAGCCGATAACACCACCGTCAAGCGTCTGGACGAGGCCGGACTCATTGCAGTGCGCTACGTCGATGCCGACGGTCGGACCGACACATACCCGGCCAACCCCAACGGCAGCGTCGACGGTATCGCCGGTCTGTGCGACTCGACAGGCCGGGTCTTCGGTCTGATGCCCCACCTCGAAGACCACTTCGACCACACCCACCACCCACTCTGGACCAGCCGCAAACCCACCGGCCCGCCGGACGGGCTGACTGTGTTCCAGAACGCCGTAAGGTATTGGGATTCGTGAAGGAAGTGCCGGGCGACGGTCGCCGAGGGTGACAATTGCAGGCTTCTCCTTGAGGTCTCCAACGGCTATAATACCTTCGAGCGATGGAGGATCAATATGCTGCGCTACCGCGTGCTGATCGAGCAGGACGAAGACGGGATGTTTGTCGTGGAGTGCCCCACTCTACCCGGGTGCGTCAGTCAGGGACGGACTCGCGATGAGGCGATTGCGAACATCAAGGACGCGATGAACGGCTATTTAGAGAGCTTACGCAAGCACAACGAGCCCATTCCCCCGCCGATTTGGGAGGAGACGATCGAGATCCCATCGTGAGAAGACTGCCCGTCGTATCATCGCGAGAAGCCGTACGTGCGTTTGAACGAATCGGGTTTGCAGTGGACCATCAAACGGGCAGCCACCTCATCCTGCGCCATCAAGAGCCGCCCCACCGTCGCCTGACGATCCCGAATCACCGAGAGTTGGCGAAAGGGACGCTGCGCAGCCTCATACGGGAAGCCGGGCTCACAGTGGAGGAGTTCGAGGCACTGTTGTAAACGTTGCTCTCGCAGCAACGTGGCCGGTTTCAATCCACCAGACGAACCCGCCCGACAAAGCCAGGCACATGGCTACCCGCCGTCCCCGCCGCCGGTGAAGTCAACCTTGGGTACGGCCTTGGCCTCTTCAGCGACTTCGAAGTATTCGGCCTGTTCGACCCCTGCGAGGCTCGCGTAGAGCCTGCCCAGCAGCTTCCGCGAGAACGTGTTGAGCTGTTTGACCGTCTCGTTATAGCGCTTGCGCTCGTGGGAAACACGGTTCTCGGTACCTGACAGATCGTCATGCAGCTTCATAAACGACTCGTTGGCCTTGAGCTGGGGATAGTTCTCTCGCAACACGAGCAAACGAGACAGCGCGGATTCGAACATCCCGGCCGCCTTGGCCTTGG
>JAUXGE010000417.1 GCA_030622435.1 Planctomycetota bacterium | reverse complement strand
TGGGATGCCGATTTGGAGAGCGTCAAATGGCCTCCGTTCTTCGACCCGTCGATCCCGGATTTCGTAACCTACGACATCACGCCGCCGGTGGACATGCCGGGGCTGCACTGCTTCTCGGGCGCCATTTCGTTTAACGGCCCGGAGCAGCCCATCGCGGGTGATGAATGTATCCCGATCGGAGTGCCGACCTTGACCGGGTGGGGTGTGGCCGTGATGACCCTCCTACTCCTTGCGGTGGGCACAATCCTGCTCGAACACCGCCGGACTACGGCAAAGACCGGCTGATCCCCACTGAGTGCACATTGTAGTCGGACGGGCGCCGGAACATCCGTTCCGGGTTCAATCTCGCAAAGGCAATCCGTCCACGTCGCGCATTGCACCGCAGAAACACAGGATCCCCTCGATGAATCCCCAGATACCGCCGACCCCACAGGTCACAAGCGATACTATGATTTGAACGACTCCCATCCCGACGAAACCCAGATAGAAGCGGTGTACGCCGAACGTGCCCAGCAAGACACCCAGCGCACCGGCCACCCACCGGTTTCGCCATGAATACAAACGGTCACCCTGCACACCGTATCCGTATGCCGGGGACGGCGCCGGAGAAAGGGCGGGAGAAGGGGGCACGCCCGGTGGCATTTCGCCAGGCGCCATGGTTGCCGCGAGACGCCACGGCTCGAGAGTGTGTTGACAATGCGGGCAGGCAACCGGCATCTGGAGATGCTCCGGTGCCACCAGCATGGCCTGACCACACTGTGGACAGTGGATCGCCGTTGGACGCGATTCCGGCGAGTTCCCAAAGCCGTTGCTCATCACGAAACTCTCATCTGCCTCTGCAATCAAAGGCTAATAACATACCCGACGCCGAACCGTGAGCCCCCCCATAGGACGAGCCACATGGCAGATCGACTCGCAACCGACGCGTTCACGCCCGGAGCGGCAAACCGTCGATATCGCGCATCACCGGGCCCGTCAGGCACAGGACGCCTTCGATGAAGCCCCAAAGACCGCCGATGCCGGCCGTGATGATGGTCACCACGATCTGGATGATACCAATCTTGATGTGCCCTAGGTAGAACCGATGCACGCCCAGAGGCCCGAGCAGGACACCCAGCACACCCGCCACCCACCGGCTGCGCCAGGAATAGCCTCCGATTCCCTGAAGGGGATGGTCGTACTTCCTAGATGCCGTTTCGCCGTCCGGTGATCGAACCCGACGCCACGCATCGAACGTGTGTTCACAGTGCGGGCAGGCGACACGCAGGTTCACGTGCCCACGCGCAACCCGCATCGACCGTCCGCATTGAGGACAGTAGAGACTCCACGCCTCCGGCTCGACAGCACCCGGCGTCGTTTCGTTCATGATATAGCACTTCCCGATCAAGTGTAGCGTCGTTCTACCAGTCCGTCCCGTGAAAGACGGTACTTCAGACGCTACAGGCCAATAGAGCTTGCTCTAGCCTCCGATCAACCCGTCTGCGGGAGCGGCCACCGGTCATCCCGGGTTTCTCGCACGCCCCCAGCCACGCACCACACGGCCGTGGGATCTCCGCAGGACGGTTGCGATGCTGCCCCGCCCCTGGGATATTGCCTTGACCGGAAAGGATATTCGCAGGAAACCGGGAGACCGACACACACCCATGCCTCTCTACGACCAACACGTTCACTCCCGACACTCGTTCGATTCCGGGACAGAACCGGCCGCCAACGTCGAACAGGCGATCGCCCTCGGGTTGGCCGGACTGACCTTCACCGAGCACTTTGATGCCCACCCGGACGATTGGGAGACCTGCACGTACGATCATGGTGCTTGTTCAGCTTCCATCGAGAGCCTCCGGAATCGCTTCGGTCAAACGGTCTTCGTCGGTCAGGGAATCGAAGTCTGCTATCAACCGGACAGGATGGACTTCATTCTGGACTTCCTGGAAAGCTGCGAGTTCGACCTCGTGATTCTGAGCGCCCACTACTTCGGCGCCGAGGCTGTGCATAGGCGCACAAACTGGGCCGGTATCGATGCGGTCGAGGGCACACGCCGATACCTCGAAACCGTCCTGGACGCCGTCCGGTTCTGCGAACGTCTGCACAACGACCGCGGTCGGGTCTTCGATGTACTCGGGCATCTGGATGTCGTGAAGCGATACACGCAGCGGTTCCTCGGTGTAAGCGTGGTAGCCCGGTTCGGCGACTTGCTCGACGATATCCTCGCCACGTGCCTCCGGGCCGACGTGATCCCCGAGGTCAACACCTCTACGCTGCGGCAGGATCTGGACGAACCCATGCCCGGCCCCGATACGATCGCAAGGTACATCCGGCTCGGTGGAAGCGCCGTCTCACTCGGCTCCGACGCCCACTTACCCGCGAGCGTCGGTGCCGATTTCGATCGCGCCGTCACCTCGCTCCGCTCTACCGGGATCAATCAAGCGGCCGTTTTCAAGAAGCGCGAGCGACTGATCATCCCGTTTGACTGAATCGATGATGTTGTTCGATTGAGCCGTTCATTCTGCCCATGTCGGGTACCCTACACGATCGTAGCACAGGCATGTTCTGTAGCGGCCGACCCCCGTGTCGGCCGGTGTGTGCCACTGCTGGGTCAGCAGTGAGACTGCCGGAAGCGCTGCGTGCCATGCCCAAGCGAAGCGCGGGCATGTTCTGTAGCGGCCGACCCCGTGTCGGCCGGGGTGC
>JAUXGE010000037.1 GCA_030622435.1 Planctomycetota bacterium | reverse complement strand
TCTCCATGCCGCGCGTAACCGGCAGGCCACCGTTCCGGATTGCTCGCAGGCTGAGGTCGATTACACTTTCTGCGTGAGTTCGTGGTGTGTGATCAAGTTGCGGATTGCTCGCAGGCTGAGGTCGATTACACTGCCTGGGCCGTAAGTCGTTGCGAACAAAGGAGTTGCGCTGATTTGAGGCTAGAATAACTCGAGCTGGAGGGGTGGATTCTCGGGTGGTTTGCGCCGTTTTCCCCAGAAAACGTGCATCCGCTCGTACTGTTTATCCGTGATCGTGAGGGCACGGACCTCCCCGTCGCCGGGCACGTTTGCCTCAACTCGTTGGATGTGGACATCGGCGTTCTCCCTGCTTGCGCAGTGCCTAATATACACCGAATACTGCATTCGTGCAAACCCGTCCTGGAGGAGCTTCTTGCGAAAAAGCGTGTACGCTCTCCTCGCTTCCTTTGTATCCACAGGTAAATCGAACATCACTACAACCCACATGCATCTATAACCGCTAATGCGCATCACGTTTTTCGCGCGTCACGACGGGGATGACAAGCTCGTCACCGGTTCCGGCGTAGCAGTGGACAAGGCTGGCAACCATCCGATGTATGGCCACCATCAGAGGCCCGCGGTCGGGACCGGTTTCCACGCTTTCAGCCAGCAGCTCGAGCAGGGAGGCCTTTGAGGGTTGATCGAGCGTGTCGCTCCCGCTTTCGTGAAGATCCCGGACCTGGGCATCGACTATCGGACGCAAGGGTTCCAGCAAATCGTCGGCCAGGCAGAAGGCATTCGATCGATTCGAGTGATGGATACCGAGCGCGGGACTCAATCCCGCTGCCACGAGTGCCCGGGCGACGGCGGCCCGCAGGACGGCATACCCGTAATTCAACAGATTGTTTGGAGCACCGCCGTCGGGGTCACGCCGGAAGCGTTTTTCGCCGTTGCTCGTGGCTGTGCCCAGCCACGCGCTCCAGTACACCTTGGCCGCGTGGGCCTCGACGTTTGAAGGATCACCGCTTCGCACATTGTGGGCTAGGGATTCTAGCTTACGCCGCTCAGGAGAGCCTCGATCGAGATTGGCGGCCTGAGCCCGGATTTTGGCGGCCACGATCTGCTTCCAAAGGCGTTTTTCGAGCGGTTTCTTGACCGCGATCTGCTCGTGTATCCTGACAACCACCTCGGTATGGGTCGGCAAGGGCAGGAGTATGCCTGCGGGGAGATGGTCCTTGCCGCAGATGACGACCGTGGCCCCGGCTTGCATGAGCGCTCCCAATGCGGCGTGGGATACGGTGGTCCCGGGCTCATCAATGAGCACGACACCGATGTCCTCGCAGGGAATGGTGGTTGCCTCGGAGCGATCGGTTCCTCGGCGTTGGACCACAAGCTGCCCGTGTCTGACGGACAGGTAGACGGGCTCCCGCGAGATTTCAATGGTGCGCTTGATCATGTGATCGCCGACACGCCTTCACATAATGGCGTCGGCGGATTACGGGGGATTCTTTAGTCACCGGCCCAGCGCATGCAACCGATCGGATCGACCGTGACTTTGCGAGCATTACGTTGCTGCATTTTTGTCGGCGAAACGGACAGGTTGTCCTTTTTCCACTCCTCACTAGGTCGAGCGTCCGTGTGGCGCTTGTAGTATAACCGTTTATCGTCCTGCCTGAGCTTCTGCACAACACACAGGATCCGACGAGGAGAATTGCCGTTCGCGTCCATCTCGAACATCTCCCCTATCGACAGGGACATGACGAAGTGACCATTGTCTTCGTCAGAGCGATCGACCAAAGGGCCGCTGGTACGCGTACGAGTGGCCGCATCCCACATAGTGACAACCTCAGCGGTCCATTTTTGCTTCTCCCCGTCGACGACGGCGCGATAGACGATGTGATGATTGTTGCCCGGCTTGACATACTGATTTGACCTTCGCGACGATATTTGCCGGAACGTCTCGCTGTGCTCGAGCATGCGTACACGTCTGATAGGGACGCCGGAAAGCATACGAGGGGTGTTGCTGCCGTTGAAGGCATCTTTGGGGATCTCAGCTCCCTTGTCGCAGTCGATTCCGCGATCTACCAGGTGCCGTTTCAGAAGCTCCTTGATGGCTGGATCTCGGACCTTCTCCAACTCCTTGACCTTCTTGAATTCGTGGATCGGCTTGCGCCTGGCGTAAGTGTTTTGGTCCTCGATCCAACCCTTCGCCCAGGGACGTTGTTCGGTAGGGATTGGTGTATCGGCGCCGCTGCGCCGTTGTGTTCTACCATAGATGGTCGCTTCGTGAAATGCGCCGTGCAGGCGCCGCTGGACACGATGCGAGACACGGATCCCCTCGATTATTGCCTCAGCATGATCAGGGAAGTACGGCCACGGTAGAGGCATGTCCCTCCCACGGGCGTTGGCCAGCGAGTGGAGCCTCTTCCGGTCGGTGAGGGCTATGGTGATGGCGTCGATGGCATGATGTCGATGGTCTGCGCGGTTCTTCTCACCACGTCCTTCCGTATCTAAGATCGTGTCGAGCCCCCACCAGTGGCGAAGGTTCGCCGTCATCTGCCCGCGGGTACAGACCACACCGACGCCCAGGCAGCGTAGATACTGTGAAACGCTGCGGCTGATATAGGCGGTGTCGCGCAACTGCCTGTCTACGAAATCGTCGAGTCGGATGTCCTTCTGTTGGAATCTCCGCTGTTTGTTGTAGGGCAGCTTCTCGGCCACGGAAAGAACCTTCGCGTATCTCTCTGGATCAGAATCCTCGAGCCACTCGCGTGGGGTGCGGTCGCCTTTCTCCGAGTTGCACACGCGGTGGCAGATGACTTTGTTTGCCAGCGAATCATCGAGGCTGCGCCACCGCGGGAGGATGTGGTCTATGTCGGTATCACCGTCGAAGAGCTGCGCGAGACTGATCTTTCTGGCACAATAGACACAGTATTCCTCCTGCTCCTGCCAGAGAAGGTATCGATCGACGGTTCTGCGAGTCGGCTTGATATCCGAACGGTACTCGTCGATCCTACTCCGTGCGTCGTCGCGGAGCTTACCGCGTTTGGCGTTCTCGAAGCGCGTCTCCTTGCGCTGGTCGAAGGACTGCTTGGCTTCGCGTGCGAGTTCCACGTGAATGCGCGCGGGTTTGCCATACTCGCGCAGTACTGCGTTGACGACCTTACGAACCTCGACGATCGCCTGTCGGACGATCGGGTTTGGGAGGTCGGGGGGTACCGGCAGAAACTCACGTTGCCCGACCTCGCGCTGATCGGGACGCAGATAGCCTGCGGCATGTAGGGCGGAGTTGCTTTCGTCGTCACCCATCAGCGCCAGGCCGCGCTCGAGGTGAGGCAAGAGATTCAGGATCGCTTTGCGGGAGAAGTTCATGCGCCCGTCAGGCAGATTCACTGTCAACGCACGCTCTGCCTCGTCGTGATCGAGTCCGCAGTCTTCGACCAATCGGCGCAGGCCCTCATCCTCATGCTCCTCCTCGATCAAGACAGTGACGATGTCGTCCTTTACTTGCGGTGTGAATCCCTCCCAACGTTTCCCGAGGATCTTCTTTGCCTTCAAGGCTGCATCGGTTTCGTTCCCTTTGAGTTTATTGCGTTCCGGGCCTTCGAGGTTGAAGTGCACGGCGTTGTGGAAGCCGAGCTTCTTGCGAATCTGGTCAAATGTCCGTTGCTTCGCTTCGCTGAGATAGGAGAGCAGTGTCGTGCGTTCCTCGTTGCTGAGCTGTCGCTCGTCACCTGTGACTCCATCAAGCAAACGAAGATTGTTCACCTCCTGCAACATCCGGAATTGTTGGGCTGCGCGGTCTGCGCGGTGGGACCGCTTCTCTTTGCCCTCGAGTTCACACCGCCCAATGACTGACTTCGGCCAGTACATTCGTCGCTGACCGAAGATCAGCCCCTTGTGTATCCATTTGTCGTCGCCATGCGGGTTGTTGAGACTGAGCTTGAGCTCGTCTGTAAGTAGTGCTGGATAGTACTTGTGTTGTGCGGACCAAATTGCCTCAAACTCCATCTGGTACATGTCACGTCGCGTGTGCCGGTTGCGGATTCGGTCATGTTCTCCGGAGGCTGTGTGTTCCAAGGTCTCGTTGATCTTCGCCAAATACTCACCCAACGTGCGACTCTCCGAGGTTTCGATGTTCGTGGCAAGCTCGCCGATCTGAGCGAGCATGCCCTTGCGTTCCTTGTCTTGCCCCCTGTCCGCTTTTCGATTCGACAGGAACCCGCGGTGTTGGTTGAGGTGAAGGAGTATTCGACCGATCTCAAATGGCTCGAGCTGGTCATCTAGCGCCCGGCTGCGCAGCGCGTAGGGGTCCAGGCTCAATACGTTATCGAGGTCGCCTGAGTCAGAGGGCAGTAGGGCGTTAGCGGTCAAAAGGGCGCGCAGTTCGCGGCGGCGGCGAGCACGCCGAGCCAGCTGTCTACGCATTCCGCGGGCGACGCGGCGCGTTTGGCTCTTGGATTTTTCTCCGCCTTTCTGATCTCGATCGACGCCTTCGGGGAATACGCGAACACCGGCAGCCACTATCGATTCTTCTTCTTCGTCTATGAGGGCCCAGCCGATCGAGTTCGATCCCAGGTCCAAGCCTAGTGTCGTTGACATCTTTCGATTTCCAACCAAGATTCAGAGAAAATGGCTTGACAAATGGTAACGGATGACGATAATACAACGCAGTGTAATCGACCTCGGCCTGTTAGTCTTTTCGTAACAAGACAAAAGATTCGCAGGCCACGCTCTACGGAGCGACCGGCCGTCATGCTATGCAGGGCGGCCTTTTTTGATTTTTGGGGTGATCGCTCTTGGGATTGAAAGTGCACTATCCGAGAGTGAGCGGGCTCAGCGTGATGCGGTGTTCTTGGAGTTAGTCGCCCGCGTGTGCCAATACATGTTTCTACACCGATCTTCGCTCCTCTGTGGGGGCCGCCCCCTCTTTCGGCAGTGGCACATGCGGACATATCGCTCTCCAACTCGGACCTGGCTAACCGCCCCATGGGCTGATGTGGTGTCCCGGAACCTCACCAGCGGGTGCGTTCGGGTTGAGCCGGCATTATACGACCACCTTGTCCATGCGTCGAGGGGTGTTTTGGTGGCCGTGGAGCTTTATAGTCCTTCCTGAAGAACCTCTACTCGGAAAGGGGCTGAATCGGGCGAGATCGGTGGTGGGTCAAACGGACCGCCCTACGGACTCCAAAGGAGATGGCGCATCCGGCCACGATCATCGCATCCCCCACCTCCAGAGGAGGTGGTGCACCCGGAAATGCCGCTTCCTTACGGTCGCGGTTCGGATTCGTGGCGGTTCACCCTTGGGTGAGTGGGGACAATGGTGGCAGGCTGGAAGCCTGCGCTACTCTTCGCGGTTCAGCCTCACTCGTGTGGGGACAATCGTGGTGGGGCAAACGGACCACCCTTCGCACTCCAGAGGAGATGGCGCATCAGGCCACGATCATCGCATCCCCCACCTCCAAAGGAGGTGGCGCATCAGGAAATGCCGCTTCCTTACGGTCGCGGTTCGGATTCGTGGCGGTTCACCCTTGGGTGAGTGGGGACAATGGTGGTGGGTCACACGACCCACCCTATGCACTGGGCGGCAAAAAGGTCGTCTGCAATGTCTACGCCCCACCTTCCTCGAAGCCGCGGACGGTGTGATAGAGCGCCTTGTCGAAGAAGACGGAGATGCGGCGGTTCAGTTCGAGCACCCGGTAGACGTCGATGGGCCGCTCGTATACTCCGTGATTACGAGCGTAGGTGAACACGTGCTTGCGAAGCAAAGTGAGTGAGCTGAGGGTCTCGTGCACGGCGAAGCCCTGCGCCTTTCGCTCGCGGCCCAGCTTGCGATAGAAGTCCCTCACCTCATCGTCGGCGTCACGCCCTCTGAACCATCGGTCGAACTGAGAGATGGCCGAGGAGCATCGCTCGAAAGGGTCGTCGCGATCTACCCGCCGGTATGATCCGGTCGTGGGATTGGATCGCACCTCATCGAGCCACAACCGCGTAATCTTGTCCGCCTCGGCCTCGATCAGTGACACAAGCGCGTCGGAGAGCATCTCACCGTGTTCGCCGGATTGCAGGCTCTCGTAAGAGTCCTGGATTGCCCACTCGTCCTGGTGCGCCTCGACGCAGGCCTTGACTGCCGTCACGTTGGAGCTGAACGCCAGAGGGGGAAGATCGTCGATCGGGAAATATGCCACCTCCTCGGCATCGTCGCCCGCTTCCTCCGCCCCGCCCGTTTTTTCCAGCTCGAAAGTCACGATCAGCAGGTCGCCGTAGAACGGACTCTCAAAGGATTCGGCGTCGAGCAACCTGAGTACCTTCGATTCAATCCCCGTCTCCTCGCCCAGTTCGCGCTGGGCGGCTTCGGCGATAGTCTCGCTCATCTCGGCAAAGCCGATCGGCAGACACCACTCACCCTTGTGTGGTTCGTTCTTGCGCCGAACCAGCAGCACATCGCGCTGCTCGTTGAGCACGACACCTGCCGCCACGGGCAACGGGTTTTCATAGAAGATCGTGCCGCACTGGGAGCACACCTCACGCCACCGATCATCCACGACCTGCGATATCACGCTGGCGCCGCACTGGGCACAGTATTTCGTCTTCATCGCCATAGCGGTTTCCGGCACTGGAAAACGGCGTCATCTTTCTCGACGACCACCTCACCCAAATGCGACAACGCCGTGTGAACGAACCGGGTGAGATGATCGGGCAGCGCGTCGTCCGGCTCGGAGCCGGGCGTGAGCAGCGGCAGTTTGAATCTCAGGTAGGCGAAAAGGTCGTCCGCGTCCTCGGGGCGGAATCGGAGCGAATTGGAATAGTCGATTTGCTCGATCTCCCCGAAGTGCGAACTCAGCAGCTGGAGCCCGTTCTCCGCCGAGAAGCGGCGCGTCAGTTTGAGCAGTGCTTCGGCGGCTTCGGCAAACCCGGCCGCTGGAAGCTGTCCGGCCACACTCCCCTCGGTGTGCGTGATCGTGACGAACACACCGTTTGGTGACAGGACTCTGGCAATCTCCGGCAGTACGTCCACAAAGAAATACAATGCGTAGCAGCACACCACGACGTCGAACTGCCCGTCCGGCCAGGGCAGCCGGGAGTCCACCTTGGTGCATACGAAATCCGCCTCGCGACCGGCATCCGTCACTTTCTTGACGAACAGCCCCTCGTTGGACGCCCAAGCATCGACGCCCACGATAGTTGCCTCTGGATCTACTCGCTCGGCAAGCACTTCGGCCATGAATCCGAACCCACAACCCAGGTCGAGGATTCGCTGTGCCGAAGACAGGTCGAGCCCGTCAAGCGCCACCTCTCGGATGTCCTGCGGGTTCGTCGAGCGTTGACGGATGATCGCTGATACCGCTTCGTGAATCAGCGGGCACCGATAGGATGAAAGTGAAGATGACGACATCGTCTCGTCATTATCGAGCATTTTACCCGCGCTTTCAAACCGCTGCCAGGATGCACCGCTCATGTGCAGATTCCCCTTGGCGATGGACGGTCCGTTGCTGTCACGCAGATATGAGGAATGTCTTCAGCCCGATGTCGTCGTACTGCAGACCTGCCACGGATTATATGGGCAGGCGGTTGTTCGCCGGATCCGCTCAGGCCGGGTCGTGTCGTAAGGTGCCAAAGGGGGATTAGTGTCCGGACCGAAGTTACGAGTTCTGCTCCAGGTAGTCATTATGGGAAAACTTCCTCCTCCGGCCGAGACGGCGGGGATCCCGGACCGGAGGGTGGACAGGTTGGCTGCAGAAAGGGTACGCGTCGTTTCGATTGGCACGACCTGGGCAGCAGAAAGCATCAGAGGTCGTGGAAAAACCCATGTGACGCTCTAGCCGGGCGAGACTTTACCGCCCTGGACTGGAGTTGCCGGTTTTCTTCGGGATTCGCGTCGGCGAGATGGTCGCACATACCGTAGTTGAATTACAGCGAACCGGCCGGTAAAATCCCTGCTGGCTTGGCGAGGGAACGGCCCTTGTCCGGCTAGCGTTGTGTCTGCGGCCGGCGGTGTGCTGCCGACAGCCGTGAGGCCGCGGGGAGCATGTGCGCCCCGCATTGCACCATAGTAGAGCATGCGGCGCCTCCTTGGTGAGCCGCCCACCCGGCCTCGGTGTACGATACCCGGTGGTTTGCAAGCGTGTGCGCGATGTCGCCCTCCCTGCGATCGAGAGGTCGCATAGGAACCAGGGTGGCAACCTCGTGGCGTTTGCGCAGTACTGTTGGATTTTTATCTGTTTGGCTTGAATCCCAATGCCCAAGACACGGAAGAAGCTCGGTGAGATCCTCGTAGGTTGGGGTGTAATCAAGGAATCCGACGCTGAGGAAGCCCTTTCGTACGCCCAGGAGCATGGCAAGCGGATCGGCGAGGCCCTGGTCGAGATGGAGCGCTGCGACGAAGACGACGCCTTCAAGGCGTTGGCGACGCAGTACGGGCTGGAGTACATCGACCTCGACCATCACCCCGTGGATCGTGCGATCCTCCAACTTATTCCCACGAAGTTGATTGAGGAGAATCTGGTTCTTCCGCTGAGCGAGGAGGGCCAGCGGCTCAAGGTCATCATTACGGACCCGTTGGATTTGGAGACGCTGGATCTTCTGAGATTCAGGTTGAACCGTGAAATCGTCCCCACGCTGGCGCCGGTCAACAAGGTCAAGCGCTTCATTGACAAATTCGTCAATCCGGAGGGGGACGTTCTTTCCCAGACGATGGCCAGCATCGACCAGGAGGCTCCGGACGAGGCGTCCAGCGATAAGGACGGCATCAAAGGGCTGTCCGAGGAGGAGGCGGACGCGCCGATCATCAAGCTCGTCAACCTCATTATTACGGAGGCGGTTCACGGAAGGGCAAGCGATATCCACATCGAACCCATGGCCAACCGTGTCCGCGTGCGATATCGTGTTGACGGTGTGTGTCACGTTCGCGACGACATTCCCAAGAACATGCAGGCTTCGGTGATTGCCCGTTTCAAGATTCTCGCCGGCATCGATATCGCCGAGCGGCGAGTCCCTCAGGACGGGCGTATCAAGATGCGGATCGGAGGCGGCCCCATCGACTTCCGGGTCAGCGCTTGCCCCGCGTATCACGGTGAGAGCATCGTGCTGCGTATTTTGCGGCCCGAGTCGGCCAATGTCGGTCTTGGGGCGCTTGGGTTCTCAGAGAGCGACAACGAGAAGTTCCAGAAGATCATCAACCGTCCCAACGGAATCTTCCTCGTCACGGGTCCGACGGGTTCTGGCAAGACCACGACGCTGTATTCCGCCCTGCAGGAGCTGAACCGGTCCGATAAGAAGATCATCACGGCCGAGGATCCGGTCGAGTACAACTTCACGGGCATGAACCAGTGCCAGGTGAAAGAGGAGATCGGACTGACGTTTGCCCGGATTCTCCGCGCGATGCTTCGGCAAGCGCCCAACATCATTCTGGTTGGGGAGATTCGCGACCGCGAGGTGGGCGACGTGGCGATCCAGGCCGCCCTGACCGGTCACCTAGTGTTCAGCACGCTGCACACGAACGACGCGCCGTCGGCCATCACCCGTTTGATTGACATGGGAATCAAGCCGTTCATGGTGGCCAGCTCGATTCAGGCAATCATGGCACAGCGGCTGATCCGGGTCATCTGCTCCGAGTGTAAAACCGTGGACGAGCATCCCGACCCCCGCACGTTGGAGTTGCTGGGGTTCACGGAAGAAGAACTCGCGGGCAAGCAGGTCTGGAAGGGCAAGGGGTGTAAGCGTTGCAACAACTCGGGTTATCGCGGGCGAGTGGGTATCTTCGAGATGGTGCAGATGAACGCCGAGATTCGGGACCTTGCATTCAAGCTGGCTCCGACCAGCCAGCTACGGACGGCCGCGCGCGCCGCCGGCATGAGCACTCTTCTGGAAGACGGCAAGATCAAGGTACTCAAGGGAGTAACAACACCCGAGGATCTCCTGCGCGTGACGCAGGCCGAGGGTGTCTTGACAGACTGATTCTGTTGTAGGGATTGCGGTATGGCAACGATCCACATTGACCGTCTGTTGGAGACAGTCGTCAGACAAGGCGCCTCGGACTTGCACCTGACAGTGGGGCGTCCACCGGTCATCCGTCTCGACGGGCGGCTGCGGTCGTTGGAGACGAAAGTCCTGACGCCCGACGATACCCGGGCGTTGATGAAGGCGATCACTCCTGATCGAAACCAGCAGGAGCTGTCGGAGGAGGGTGGCACCGACTTCGGTTTCGCCTTCGGTGACGGGGCGCGATTCCGCGTGGCGGTGTTCATGCAGAAGGGCAACGTGGCAGTGGTGCTGCGTCTGATTCCGTCAAAGCTTCTTACCTTCGAGGAGATCGGTCTTCCCACGATTGCCCGCGCCTTGTGCAGGCGACCGCGAGGGCTTTTCCTCGTTACCGGTCCGACCGGCTGTGGCAAGACGACGACGCTGGCGACCATGATCGACTACGTCAACCGCAACATGGACCGCCACATCGTCACGATCGAGGACCCGATCGAGTACTACCACAACCACCAGAAGTGCATCATTAATCAACGGGCCATCGGTCCCGACGTTCCGAACTTCTCCGAGGCCCTTCGCCGCGTGCTGCGGCAGGATCCGGACGTGATCCTCGTCGGTGAGCTCCGAGACCTCGAGACTATCGAGTCCGCGATTCGTGCGGCGGAAACAGGTCACCTCGTGTTCGGCACGCTTCACACTACGGGGTGCCAGGGAACCATCAACCGCTTGATTGACGCTTTCCCTCACGAGCAGCAGTCCCAGCTTCGCGTGCAGATGTCGACCAACCTGATCGCGACGCTTTCGCAGACGCTGCTCCCGAAGATTCCACGGGGCCGAATCGCCGCCTACGAGTTCATGGTGACCACGCCTGCCATCGCCAACCTCATTCGAGAGAACAAGACGTACCGGATCGACTCCTCCATCCAGACGGGGAAGAAATACGGTATGCAGTTGCTTGATGAGCACTTGTGGACCTTGTACGAAGAGGGTCTGGTCTCTTCCGAGGACTGCGTAGAGTGCGCCCGGCAGCCCGGGCAAATGCAGGACAAGGTTGACTCCCACCGCCGCGGTATGGACGCCAAGACGTTGGCGGCCGACAAAGCAGGTGAAAACGACGACGTACCGGTGTTTCGATCATGAGCGATTCTCCATCCGCCCAACCGAGTTCATCCACACAGGCCTCAAGCCGGACTCCGCGCCCTCGCAAGATGCCACCCATCGAACAGCTTCGCGGGCGGCAGCTCGGGCGCATCCTCATCAAAATGGGCAAGCTCCGGCGCAACCAGGTTGCCGAGGCGCTGGACATTCAGAAGCAGCGGCGCGGGCCGATCGGCTCGATACTCGTCGAACTCGGGCACATCACCGAGGACGATCTCAACCGCGCCCTGGCCGCCCAGAGCGGCATGGAAGTTGTCGAACTACCGAAGCTCGACATACCGGCCGAGGTCATCTCAGTTATGACGTCCCAGATGGCCCAGACCTACCGTGTCATCCCGTTCGACTTCAAATCGGACCGCAACCTGCTCTCGCTGGCCGTGGACAACCCGGACAACTTCCGGGCTACGGACGACCTGCAGACCTTGCTGGGCTTCACCATCAAGCCGTTTCTGGCAAACGCCAACGACTTGCAGACCGCCCTTGATCGGTACTACCCCGAGGGGGAGCAGGAGTCGATCACCGGTCTGATCGGCGAGCTCACCGACGATGAGGATCTCGCGCGGTTCGAAGGCCGCGGGGACAGCATCGACCTTGCCGAGCTCAAGGAGATCGCCGATCTCAACCCCGTGAAGAAACTGCTGAACCTCGTGCTGCTCCAGGCGATCAAGGACAAGGCATCCGACATTCACTTCGAACCGTTCGAAGACGAATTCAAGATGCGGTACCGGATCGACGGCGTGCTCTACGAAATGGTTCCGCCGCCGCGCTATGTGGCGCTTGCGCTTGCTTCTCGCATCAAGGTCATGTCCAACCTCGATATCGCCGAGCGCCGTATGCCGCAGGATGGGCGTGTCGAGTTGCAGGTCAGGGGGCGACCGATCGACCTGCGCGTTTCGGTACTTCCCACGATGTTCGGCGAGAGTGTCGTATTGCGCGTCCTGGATCGAGCCAACGTAGAGCTCAACCTCAACAAAGTGGGATTGCGTGACGACGAGCTTACGGTCTTCCATCAATTGATGCGCAAGCCGAACGGTATCATCATTAATTGTGGTCCGACCGGCTGCGGAAAAACGACGACCCTTTACGCGGCACTGACGGAGCTGAACAGCACGGACGTGAAGATCCTCACGGCCGAGGACCCTGTCGAGTATGATATCGACGGGTTGGTCCAGATTCAGGTCCGACCCACCGTGGGATTGACCTTTGCCCGGGCGCTTCGAAGCTTCCTGCGTCAAGACCCGGATATTATTCTCGTCGGCGAGGTGCGCGATCTCGAGACGGCTCAGATCAGTGTTCAGGCCTCGTTGACGGGACACCTGGTATTCACGACTCTGCACACGAATGACGCACCGTCTGTTGTTGCGCGCTTGCTGGACCTCGGTCTCGAGCCGTTCCTGTTGACGGCAACGGTGGAGGCAATCGTTGCGCAACGGCTCGTGCGTCGCATCTGCACGAACTGCAAGGCGGAGTATCATCCGACTGAAGAGCAGTTGATGGAGTTGGAACTCCGCCCCGAAGACGTGGGGGATCGACTGTTCTACTACGGCAAGGGGTGCGACTACTGCAACAACACCGGGTATCGCGGTCGGACAGGGATTTTCGAGATGATGGTTCTCGACGAGCATCTTCGGGAACTGGTCATGGAACGGGCGGCCACGTCGATCCTCCGACGCGAGGCGATCAAGGGAGGAATGAGGACGCTACGAGACGCCGGGTTACTCGCGATTTACGACGGAGCCACCTCGCTGGACGAGGTGGTGCGCGAGACGATCATGGAAGAGGACTAAACCGTGCGGTCTGCCACTTGGCCGGGCTGCGCGCTCGGACGAGAAATGCCGGAGAGTTTATCGAGGTCTTGCCTGGCGCGATTCGCCGCGGTGCGATCCGGTTGTCTGGCAGTAGAAGGGATCGGACATGCCCACTTTCGCTTATGAGGCAATGAACCAGGGCGGTCAGGAGGTCAAGGACGAGATTGATGCGTCCTCGAGCGACGATGCGCTCGCCAAGATTCGCAACCTGGGCTACTTCCCGACTCGGATTCGCGAGAAGGGCGGTGGCAAGGCCAAGGGGGCGGCCACCGGCAAGAAGAAGAAGTCGATGAACTTCAGCATCGGCGGGGTGGGGGCGGGCTTGATTACGCAGGTGGCGCGCCAGCTCTCCACGCTTCAGGACGCCGGACTGCCGATCCTTCGCAGTCTGAACATCCTCGAGGAGCAGCAAAAACCCGGTCTGATGAAGAACGTCCTGATGACCATGTCGGAGGACATCGAGGGAGGTTCGACCTTGTCCGAGGCGTGCGCGAAGCATCCCAAGGCGTTCAACCACCTGTACGTCAACATGGTCGCTGCCGGCGAGGCGGGTGGTGTTTTGGACGTCATTCTCCAGCGACTCGCCGAATTCATGGAGAAGGCCGAGAAGATCAAGAAGAAGATCAAGGGTGCGATGATCTACCCGGTAGTCGTCATCAGCTTCTCGGTCGGTATCGTGGCCGGTATCATGATCGTGGTTATCCCGAAGTTCAAGGACATCTTCCTGGACTTCGACGTCACGCTGCCCACGGTGACGCTCGTGCTGATCGGCGTGTCGGACTGGTTCGTGCACGGGATGCCGCCGGGTTGGGCGGTTATCTTGATCGGCCCGTTCGCTGCGTACTTCTTATTCAAACTGATCCGAACGTCCAAGGGCGGGCGATTCCTGACCGACTTCGTCGCGCTGAGGATACCTGTCTTGGGGATGCTCGTTCAGAAGACGTGTGTCGCCCGGTTTTCGCGAACTTTGGGTACGCTGATCAGCGCGGGTGTTCCGATTCTGGAGGCCGTCACTATCACGCGCGAGACGGCGGGTAACGAGGTGTACTCCCGGGCGTTGGACCGCGTCTACGAGTCGATCCGAGAAGGCGAGTCTATCGCCGCACCGCTGCGTGCGGCGAAGGTTGTGGACGGTCTGGTCACCAACATGATCGATGTCGGCGAGGAGACCGGCGAGTTGGACAAGATGCTCACCAAGGTGGCGGACAACTACGAGGAGGAGATCGACGTCGCCGTCGCCAGTATGGTCTCACTGATCGAGCCGGTGATGGTCGCCGTGCTCGGCGGCATGGTCGGTTTTATCGTCATCGCGCTGTTTCTGCCGCTCGTTTCGCTGATTTCGTCCGTCTCCGGCTAGGATTGCTCGACGCCGCCCTACAGACGGCGTGGGACAGCAAGGGCCGGCGCGGTCGCCTCGCGTCGTCGTCGGCATGAGGATCACATTGCCCGGACGTCGACCAGGAGAATGACAAAACCATGACAGCCAGTCACAAGCACCACCTTTTGCAGCGGCGCATGCTAGCTCACAACCCGAGATATGCCGCCTTTTCTCTTATCGAGCTGCTGACCGTCGTTTTTATTATCTCCCTGCTCATCGGTCTGCTCATCCCGGGTATAAACGGCGCCAGAAACGCCGCGAAAAAGGCCACGACCGCCAAGATCCTGTCGGCCACCCAGGTGGGGCTCGAGATGTTCAAGGCGGATAACGAGTCCGGTTTTCGGCAAACCAACGGCTATCCGCCGTCTTTCTCCCACCCGCCCATTCCGGGTTACGAGTTCGAGAGTTATCTCGGGGAGTTCCCGTTTCTGGAGGAGTCGTCGGAAAGCGACCCGCCGCGTGTGTACGGAGCTCACTGGCTGCCGGCCATGCTGATCGGTGTGGACTCCCAGGGCTACATCAGGCGCAGCAACGTCTCGAAGAAAGACAACCTCCGTGAGCAGCCCTGGCGATGGTATACGCCCGATCCTCTCAACGAGGGCAGCGATGGCAGGCCCATCGAGCGCCAGTCTCTCTACATGGATCCGAACACCCTGAAGACCAAGCCCACCAACGAGCTTCCGGGCCGCGAGAACCGCGACCTGTTCCCCGATTGGGATGACGGCGACCCCAAAGGGATGCAGAGCCTCCCCGTCATAATCGACTCCTTCGGTCAGCCGATCCTCTACTACGTCGCCCAGGCACACGGCAAGGGCACCAACTTCGTCGCGGATGAGCACCGCGAGGACAGTGATTACACCGGCGGCACCCAAAAGGAAGGGATGCCGTACTACTTCCATAGGGACAACGTCGGATTCACCGGCTCGAAGAAGCTGGGCCAATCCGGCTGGGTCTTCGGCAACCGCGACCGGGATCACTCCATCTACGACTCGGGGGCTGAGCTGACCGCCGTCGACCTGAACGATCCGGAGAACCGCGAGACTTTCGCCCGTTACATTATCGATCGGAAGATCTACAAGAATTCGATCGAGCACGATCCCGTGGCCACGACGCCGCTCAAACCGGTCAACGCGGACAGTTACCTTCTGATCACGGCCGGTCCCGACGGTTACTACGGTACCAGTGACGATGTCACGAACATGCCACCCTGGTCGGACTAGCGGCGCCGCCCGCACGAACCTTCAGAGGATAGACGTCATGAGTACGAACCGGACGACATCATCCCGCAGCGCCTTTACGCTCGTCGAGATTCTGGTCGTGGTCGCCATCATCGGGTTGCTGGTCGCAGCGCTTCTGCCGGCTTTCAGTGCCGCACAGGCCAAGGCCAAGATGGCCGCGGCCAAGTCGCAGTTCAGCGCACTGGACACGGGTATCGAAATGTTCCGTGCCGAGACTGATCTGGGTAGCTCGCTTCCTCCGTCTTCGAGCGACAATCCCGACGACCGCCAGAAAATCGCCAACCCAAAACGCAAGAAGAACGGCAACGGCGGTCAGCAGGATGTCAAAATCTCCGGTGCACACCTGCTTGCCCATGCCTTGATCGGCGCCGACGGGACCGGAACGACCGGCTTCAGGGATCTCGACCGAGACGGACTATGGTGGAACGACACACATGACGAGGAAGACGGTCTCTACGAAATCGACGCCGACACCGGACAGGCGAAGCGCACACGCTACCCCGGCGGCGGTGGGGGATACGTCGATGACAAGATGAAGGGCTCGGCCAAGTCGTTGGCTGATCTTGAAGGGAACGGCAACATAATCAACGGAATCCCCGCCCTGATCGCCCGGGACGAGCTTGTCTTCACCGACCCGTGGGGTACTCCCATTCTCTATTTCCGTGCAAGCCGAGCCAGCCTACGAATGGTGGCCGACACCGACAAGTCCGGCATCTATCGGCAGGAGGACAACGGCGTCATTACCGGCACCGACAAGGGTAGCTACGAGACGGACGGGCTCGACTTCGGCAGCGGCAAGGTTGACGACCGGTACCACGACATCTCCATCAACAAATCCCCCCTGGCGACGGACGACCTGGATACGATCATCACGTCCGATGATTATGACGGCTCCTTCGCCCGCTACATTCTCGATGCGTCGATTCAGGTGCGCCCCACGCCGGTTAGACCGGATTCCTACCTGCTGATCAGCCCGGGCCCGGATGCCCGATACGGAACCGATGACGACGTGACCAACTGGCAAAGGAATAAGGATTAAGTGCGATTTGACCGATCAACCAATGGCGTCGGTAAGGCGGCACGCGCGACGCGCGGCTTCACACTCGTCGAGTTACTGGTCGTTGTCGTCATCATCACGATTCTGATCAGCGCCGTCCTGGTTGCGAGTTCGACGCTGATCGCCAAGGCCAAATCATCCGCGACGCTGGCCGTCCTGACGGTCGTGCGTGATGCCGTGGAGCAGTTCGAACGCGAACAGGCGGCGCCGCGGAACAAATGGTACCGGAAACGCTACGGCGCCTTTCCGCCTGACGAACTCGAGGTCTTCACAGATCCCGGTGTACCCGGCGCCAATCCCGCGACACACTCGCTCGCGGTCGGCAAGGCGATGATTGTCCCGGCTCCGACCTCGGGCGGTAGGTACCCGGACATGAAGGGCTACACCAAGGGGCTTCCTCTTGCCGAGGCCGTCCTGGAGCACCGGGACCTTGTGGCCATGATCGTGGGGATCGAGGAATGGGGTGACGCCTCCACGCAGATTCTACACCGCATCCAGGACCGGTACTGGGTTCAGGCACCGCTTGAAGACAAAGGCAAGCCGGCCATCTTTCTGGACCGACCCGACACTGACGGCGATCTCGACGAAAAGTGGGGCGAGGGTGACCTGCAGATCCGGTACATCGTGGACGATTGGGGCACACCGCTGAGTTACCTGGCCCAACGAGACTGGGATCCTCCCAAAGTGGACGAGCGGTCGAGCAACCATCCTGACTGGAACGAAGCCTCGACCGAGTTGATCCGGCTCAACGGGGGTCAGCCGATCATCATGTCCTACGGCCCCGACGGCCCCTTGCAGCTTACGTCCGAGACCATGGGGACTGAAGCGGAGGCCTCTATCGTCGGAGACTTCAAGGCAGAAGGGGAGCATGAGAACCTGATCGACAACCTCCTCAACGTGGACAATGTCTACGCGGACCCGTCCTTGAAGGCGAAGTTGGCCAAGGGGATTGAGTGATGAGATACCCCCGGGGCAACGTCAACGGCTCGGGCGATCTGACCAAGCGTTGCCCGGGGTCCGTGCCCGGTTTCACGCTGATCGAGATGGTCGTCGTCGTCGGGCTGGTCCTCGTGATTCTCGGGTTGCTGCTGCCGGCCGCCGGCACGATGTGGAACCAGCGCAAGCAGTCGGAGGCCGAGAACACCCTCCAAGGTCTGCTCATGACGACCCGTGCCCATGCCATGGCGAACACTGTGGAGAGCGGGCTGTTTGCGTTCGTGGACGAGGCCGGTGCGCAACATCTCGTATCCATCGAGCGTGTTGATAAAAACAATCCCGTTTGGCAGAACGTCTTCGAAATCACTGGCGGCAGGGATCACTTGCTCCCGGCGCCTATGCGTGTCATGCCGCGATACGCAGTTGATAACCCAGAGGGCGTGACCGACGGCTGGAGAGTGTTCAGCGCTGTGGAACTGGCCAACGATTCCTTCGATGATCCTCCCGAGGACCTGACCCAGCGACACCGCAACTTCTTCACGCTCGTATTCACGACTGACGGGCACATGACGGCCAGTCGTGACGTGCTGATTCTCGACAAGGACGCCAACGACGACGGAACCGGCGATCGGACCGGTATTGCCGTCGGCGGTACCACGACGAACCCCGACTTTCCCATTGTTACGCAGTACTATCCGCGTGATGACAGCACACCGCTGCCGTTCGATCCGGATGACCCGGCAGTGGGCGTTCCCGACCCGAACGTGGACGAGGACGGAAGCGCGCTGGTCACGGGCGATGACAATGTCGCCATCAACTTCCCGTCCGTGCGAGGCGTGCTCGTGTACGACGATGTCGCCTTCCGCGAACTGCTGATCGAAGAGAAACGCGGCTTCGTGCTGCGAGAGTCCCAGCCGTTCTACCTCAGCCGCTGGACGGGCGCCGTGGTGCGCGGCTCCGTTGAAGGGGAGGTGGGCGGTGAAGAGTGATCGGATTCAGCGACCGGCGCCTTCTCCCGACCCAATCGAGCCGCGGGCTTCAGCCCGCGCGGGTTCACCGGGGAAGGGGGGGTTCGGCCACCTCCAGACACGGGCCACGAAAACAAAGGACGCCCTAAAGAAC
>JAUXGE010000066.1 GCA_030622435.1 Planctomycetota bacterium | reverse complement strand
TTGTAACCTTCTTCAAGCACTTCTCTGCGCTCTTGGCGCTCTCTGCGGTTTGAATAATCCGGGCTACGTCATTTCACCAGCGACCTAGCGGGCGAGGACGGATCCAGGACGACTGCCTGTCGGGCAAAGCGCAGTGCCTCTTCAGCGTCACCCATTTTGTGGGCGGAAAATGCCGCATTCTCGAAGTGCTTTACCTCTTCGGGCTCGAGCCTCGTAAGCATCTTGTATTCATCGAGGGCCGACGCCGTATCACCCGCCTGCATGCACGTCTCGCCAAGCGCCAAGTGTAAGGTAACGCTGCAAGGCTCCACGTCCAGACCGCGCCGATACCAGTAGCGTGCCTCCATCAGCCGCCCACGGCGCTTGTAGATTGCCGCAATCTGTGCCGGGACGTCGGCGTCACGCTCGCCGATCCGCGCCAGCTCCAGGAGCTGGGTCAACGCCGGGTCGTCTTCTTTTCTCTCCAAGTAGACACCGGCCAGACCGCGCCAGCTCGCCGGGTCCATGGGGCACAGATGCTGCAGGCGTTTGAACCACTTGACCGCCCGGTCATACTCCTTTCTCCTCAGCGCTATCTCCCCGAGGGCTTTGGGACCCGTCCAGCCGACAGAATCAATCGCAGCGAGTCGCTCGGCGGCCGGTAACGCCTCATCGTCGAATTGACGCCGCAATGACTCGTCCGGCTCTTCCTGAACGTATCGGGAAAGAACCTTCACGAACACATCGAGCGCAATGGGTTCGTTCTCGTCAATGGCGAGAGCTTTGCGAGAGGCCACCAGCGCCCGCTCCCCATCCCCGGCATCCCACTCGGCCCGCGCAAGCCGGGCGAGCACCGCGGCGCTGTCGGGTTCGGTTTCAGCCAGAATGCGCAACTCTCCTACATTCTCCGGAGGCGTCAGGCTAAAGCCCCACCTCGCCACGTGATCCCGCGCCCACTCACGGAAGTCGCGGTCGAAATCCTCCAATTGAATACCGAGCTGTTCCTGGAAAACCCGCGTTTGAGATTCACCTTCTCGGAACTGCCGCAACATCCGGTTGATCACGTCATATCCGAAACGCTCGACGATGAACTCGTACATCCACTCGCTCTGGGCATACGCCAGTTGCCGGTCGCCCGGACGCTTGGGCCTGATGAACCCCCAGTTAATCGACTCCAGAGTGAACAACCGGTCGCGGCGGGCGGCATCGGCGAGCAGCCTGGACCAGATGAACGGTCGCGGTGCATCCTCCTGCGACACGGCTAGAGCCTCCGTGTACCAGTGAGGGATCCGGTTGTGCGTCGCCGTCAGCGTGACCGTATGCGTGAACTCGTGCCGCAGAACCTGCGCTATGTCGTAGGATCCGAGTCTGGTCGAGTCGCGCGGCGTGGCAAGCGCGATAACCCGGCCTGTGCATGCGCCGATCGTGTGGATCCAGGGCTTGCCCGTGATGCGCACACCGAACGCACGGTGGGTCGGGAAGAGTTCGACGATAGTCTTGTCTTCCAGTGTGGTCTCGTAGTCGTCGGTGATCGTCTCGTGGATGTCATCCAAATAAGATGCAAAGAACTCTCCGATGCCCGGAGTTTCCGTAGCGTCGTACCTGATAATGAAATACGGCGTCTCCACGCGGTCGAACTTCTCGAGCATCTCCAACAATTCGAGCGTGAACTTCGTCCGCTCGTTGAAAGGATCCAGCTCCCACGAACCCTCCAACGCCTCGCGGGCCTTTCCCTCCAGTCCCCACTGCATGTACATCATGCCGAGTTCGGTTCGGGCGTTGGCATCGGTCGGATCGAACTCGATCGCCTTTCGATACGCCCGCTCGGACGCTTCGTACTGGCGTATGCCGGAGAGCGCGTCACCGAGGATTCGGTAAAGCGGCGCGCATCGGGAGTTGATTGCCTCGACACGAGAGACCTTGTCCCGCAAGGCCGCTTCGTCGTAAGTGCAGGCACTGGCGGCGGCGCTGAGAGACAGCGCCGTCAAGTCGTTCGGATTGATCTCCAGTGCATTCTCGCATGTTTCGACGGCCTGATCGAACCGGCGCTCCAGGATCGATTTCTTAGCGAGAAGGTGTATCGCGGGTGAGCAGTTCGGATTGATGTCGAGCGCCCGACTCACATGGTGTTCAACTTCCTCGAATCGCCAACCTTCCAGCGCCACCTCACCCAACCCGACGTATGCCTGAGGGAGGTTCTTGTTGATGCGCATGGCGCCCCGGTAGTCCGACACGCTGCCGTCTTCCGAATCGTTGTTGTATCGCTCACGGAGCAGGTCGGCCGCCGCAATCCGGGCAGGCCAGTATGTCCGATCGACGTGCCCATAAGCACGCTGCAGCATCTCCACCAACGCATGGCGTGTTCGCTGTGGCACGTTTGTCCGCGTCAACACGCTGTACCTGACGAACCCGACGGCCACATCCGTCAGCCATGCGGCGTCAGAGGGAAGCTCCGGACGCTTCGTGAGCTGCAGCTCGAACCAGCCGTACGCCTCGATGGCCTCTTCGCGCTGCCCCAACTGCTCGAGTGTTTGAGCCAGAAGGAGTCTCGCACCGGCATGCTGCTTGTCGCACTGAATTGCCCGGCGCAGCTCAGCTAGGGCAAACCCGTAGTCCCCCTTCCGCCTGAGCAGCTCGGCCATCAGGCAATGACGCTCGGCCGAGCCCTCGGCATCCAACGTCTTCAGATCCGCAATTGCCTGTTCATACTCCCCTGTTTGCAGGCGACACCTGGCCAACCCCAACCCCGCGTCGACCGCGTGACCAGCGTCCTCCGCAAGCTTTTCATATGCCTCGATGGCCTGCTCATAGGAGCCGACCATCAGATGATCATAAGCATCGGCGAACGTGGGCGGGCGCGCTGCCTCCTGTTCGACGGAGGACTCCTTTTCGACTTCCTGTGCGAGCACGCCAGTAGAAACGGCGACCAGCCCGATACCGAACATGACAGACCATCTGTTCATGGTAGACGCAGCCCAAAACAGGAAACCAAGAACCTCCGTGGCGCCGCACCGCCGGTCCCATGTACACCGATCGACGCCATAACCCCTCAACGCGCTGTATTGTACGAGTGAACCACCGGATTGGCACAGGTCGTTCCGCCGCCTCGATCTCGCACGAAGCCGGCGAAAGGTGAAGTCGCGCGACCGGGAAGCCGTCATGCCTCCGGCAATCATAGCAAAGGCCGGCCCGACAAGTATTTACAGAATAGTGGGAAGATCTCTCCGATTACCGCGTCGGGATGGAACCACCTCGGACCCGATCCGGGCGATCATCAAGGCCTATGTGGATCTCTTCAATATCCCTCTTGACAACCGACGAACTCGATGGCACAGGCAACACGTCTGATGGATCCCTGAACCTGATGACAGCTCATTGGCTCAAAAGGTCATCCGTTTTGCCCTGCACGACCTCCACAGGAAACCCGGTCAATCCGGCGGGTATCACGGGTGTTTGCCTGATTACGTTTTCGACGGCGCAGGCAATCTTACAGTGTCGAATGATACGGGATCACCACGGTAAGGCGGGCTGGCTGTAGGCACCAAGCTGTGGACGAGAGGGGACAGGCCTCCGTAGTAAGCGAGGTTCGCCTTGGGAACTGTTTTCGAGCCCGGTTCAGCCTCGGCTCAGTGCCTGTCTCCAGGGATGGAGAATGACACCCCGGCGTCGAGGTTTCTCATACTTGTTGCGAACTCGCACCCCAAGCAGAAGTGCATGCCTGGACAGCCTCGATCAAGCCATCGAGTTCGTCTTTCAGCAAAGGAAGAAGGAGGCTATCCGCACGAGCGCATACCGCACCTCGTCAAAGGCAGGCGTGATTGAAAGCACGCCGTTCAATACTTGTATAGCAGCGCGAAAAGGCGCATTCCAGCCGTCGATCTGTGAGCCGCCGGCAAGACGCGTTCATCGCGACTTCGAGATCAATCCCGCGAACCTGCCCACGCAGCCCTCTCTTGACAACGTGCTACTCCGATCCCGAGCCGTTCCCCGCCAACTTCTCCATGGACTCGAGCAGCCGCTCCATGCGGAACGGTTTGTTGAGGTAGTCGTCGACACCCAGACTCCTGGCCCATACCTGATGGCGCTTCCCCGCGTTGCCGGTGATCATGATAATGTAAGGGAGCTCGCCTTTTTTCTTCGCAGGCCCCTTGAGTTTCTCCAGAACGAGAAATCCGCTCCGTTTTGGAAGCATGGCGTCGAGTACAATAATCTCCGGGTCGTGTTCGGCCGCCATCTCGAGTGCCTGATTCCCATCATACGCCGTCGAAATCTCGGCGCCTGTGTCACGAAGCAAGGCTTGGAGCGCGGTGATCATGTCGGGATCGTCATCAACTAGTAGAACGCGTTTCCCATCAAGTGCACTTCCCACTGACTCAATCTCCAAATCCAAATCCAAATCTCAGTTGAATCCCCACACCCGACCTGCACCTGAGTATAGGTGCCAAGTTCAAAACCTTCAACCCGACCGATTCGAGCGAGGCGGCCATCGTCACCTGCGTAACCGGTTATGGGTCGGTCGCGCTGTCAGACGAGCCGTTTGCGTTCGAGAAGTCGAATCCCGCCGACCCATCATTCCGACACAGCTCACAGGCAAGGATGCGTCTGAGACGATGCGCTTTACCGGCCTTATGTATGCCGATAGACTCGCCTGATCCACCCAATGACGTTGTACCACCGCGAGGGATCGCCATGACCAAACGATGGATTATACCGCCAGCACCGTCCGACCGACGGGCCGCGGCGGGCTATTGGCACGTGACGCCCCTTGTTGCTCAATTGTTACTCAACCGGGGGCTCTCCGCAGGTCAATCGGCAGACACTTTTTTAACACCCCAGCTTAAAGACCTCTACCCACCCGAGCGGCTTTACGGGGCAACAAACGCCGCTGCCAGGATTGTCGACGCGGTCCGGGCGGGTACGAAAATAGTCGTTTACGGCGATTACGACGTGGACGGTACCACCGGTGCAGCCATCCTGTGGCACGCACTCACGCTCGCCAATGCTAGGGTTTCCTTTTACGTACCTCACCGTACTGAAGAGGGATACGGACTGAACCAGGAAGCCGTAAATCGGCTGATAAAGGACGGAGCGGGCATGATTGTCTCCGTCGATTGCGGCATCACGGCCGTCGATGTTGCACGCACGCTTGCCGACACCGGCGTACAACTCATTATTACGGACCATCACGCCCCACACGCCGATCTCCCCCAGGCCGACGCAATCGTCCACCCGACAATTGACGCATTACATCCATCCGGGGAAGCCTCGGACGCAGACGGTTCGTGTCCAAACCCGGATCTGTCAGGTGCTGGAGTGGCCTTCAAACTGGCTTGGGCTATCGGGCAGAAGCTGAGTGGGGCCGATCGCGTAGATGCAAACTTCCGCAGCCTACTGATTGACATGCTTCCCCTGGCCGCACTCGGCACCATCGCCGACGTCGTACCGCTCCGTGGTGAGAACCGGATTATCGCCCGGCACGGTTTGGAGGGGCTGGTCAAATCACGCATACCGGGGCTGAGAGCCCTGATCGAGTCGGCCGGCCTGAAAGGGAATCGGATCAGCGGCTACGACGTCGGGTTCAAACTCGCACCACGCATCAACGCCGCCGGCCGGATGGGGCACGCCAGGCTCGCCATCGAGCTGTTCACGAGAGCCGACGACGACCGAGCCCGCGAGATCGCCCTGTACCTCGAAGAGCACAACCGTTCTCGTCAGGCCACAGAACGGCAGATCACACGTCAGGCCGTCGACCTGGTCGAACGCCACAATCTCGCCGGGGATGCCCGTCGCGCCATCGTACTGGCGTCCGAGGGGTGGCATGCCGGTGTCATAGGCATCGTGGCGGCCAGATTGGTGGATCGGTTCCACAGACCCGCAATCATGATCTCCATCGGATCGGACGAAGGACAAGGTTCGGGGCGAAGCATCCCCGGTTTCGACCTCTCCGACGCACTGGCGCCGTGCAGCGAACACCTCCTGTCGTACGGCGGTCATGCGATGGCCGCCGGGATTCGCATCGCACCGGATCGGATCGAACCGTTCACCGACGCATTCATTCAAGTGGCGAACAACCGGTTGACCGGGGAGGACATGATTCCCAAGCTCCGACTCGACGCCGAGGTCGCCCTCGACGAACTCACCATGCCTACGACCGAGGAGGTCATCGGGCTCGGTCCGTTCGGCGTCGGGAACCCCAAACCCCGGTTCGCCAGCGAATGGATCGAGTTGGCCGACGAGCCCCGCGCGGTCGGCCAGCACGGACGACACCTACTAGCGTCCTTCCGCCAGAACGGGGTCCGTCTCAGGGCGATCGGATTCGGTCTCGCCGACCGGCTCGAAGACCTGAAACAGCACCGACGCTGCCGGGTCGCGTTCGAACCCATCATCAACGAATTCAACGGCCGCCGCAGTGTCGAAATGCAGATAGTCGACCTCGAGTTCCCCTCGTAGCGTCAGGCTGACAAAAGCGGGCAACACTGGTCGGCACGGATGATCCCTGCTATCATGGGGATGTGCCGAACAAGGACCCTCTTCAACTCGCCATCGAGTTGGCTCGCATTGCCGACGAGAACAAGTCCGAGGATGTAATCGCTCTGGATCTGCGCGGGATCAGCCCGGTCACGGATTTCGTCGTGGTCGCAACTGGGACATCGGACCGGCAATTGAGAGGGGTCGCCGATCGCGCGACCGAGTATGGCAAGAAGGTCGGGGAGCAGTTGTACGGATCGTCGGGCTACGAAAGCGCCGCATGGATCCTGCTCGATTATGTCGACGTGGTGCTTCACCTGTTCGCGGCGTCATATCGCGAGTACTACGACCTCGAGCTGCTGTGGGGTGACGCACCCCGAATCGAGTGGGCGCGGTCCGAATCGGCATGAGTTGGTCGGCGGGTTTTCTCCTGCCAAAGCCGCATCGCCCGTCCCACGCGGAGGTCTTTCACCGCATCAATGCAGGGAATGCTCTGGTTTCACTCGATTCCCCATGCTAAAACCCATCGGAATGAGAGTATCGGAAACGCCCCGCACCAAACCTGGAGGAGCCGGAATTGAGGTCCATTGTCGAGCAGTTATCACAGCGTGTACGAACAGCCATGGCACAAGTCGGCGTGGAGGGTGATCCACTTATCCGCGCCTCCCAGGACGAGAAATTCGGCGACTACCAGTCGAACTGTGCTATGGGGTTGGCCAAGAAGCTCGGACGGAAACCACGCGACCTAGCCACTGCCATCGTCGAGAACCTGAACATCGATGACATTTGTGATCCTCCGGAGATCGCAGGTCCGGGTTTCATAAACCTCCGCCTCAAACCCGAGTTCCTGGCACGGTCCCTCGAGACAATCCCGCCTTGTCTGGATGCGGACGTAGATCGGGTCGGAATCGAACCCGCCGCAAACCCACAAACCATTGCGATCGACCTGTCCAGCCCGAACCTGGCCAAGGAAATGCATGTCGGCCATCTTCGCAGCACGGTTATAGGTGACTGCATCGCACGGATCCTCGAGTTCGAAGGACACACCGTCCTTCGGGAGAATCACGTCGGCGACTGGGGCACCCAGTTCGGCATGCTGCTCGCACATTTACGGAGCGTCAGGCCCGACGTCCTGGATAAGCCCGACGATCTCGTGATCGAAGATCTCGAGTCTTTCTACGTCGAGGCCAAGACCCGATTCGACGCGGACGAGGAATTCAAGCGCCGGTCGAGGGAGACCGTCGTGGCGCTGCAGAGTGGCGATCCCGTCACGCGACGACTGTGGCAGGCCTTCTGCCGCGAGTCGTTGCGGCATTGCCATGCGATTTATGATCGCCTCGACGTCAAGATCGTTGACCGCGGAGAGAGCTGCTACATGGAGCAGATGGACGAGGTCGTAGGCCGGCTCGAGGCGATGATGAAAGAACGGACCGACGACTTCATCCGAATCAGCGAAGGAGCGCTTTGCCTGTTCCCGGAAGGGTTCAAGACGCGCGACGGCGAACCGCTCCCATTGATCGCCCGCAAAACCGACGGCGGCTACAACTACGTGACCTCCGACATCGCAACCTTGCTCGACCGGACACAGCGCCTCGGGGCAACTCGCATTATCTATGTCGTAGGCCTGGCGCAGAAGCAACACTTCGACATGCTCTTTGCGGCCATGCGACGAGCGGGATGGATTGACGAGACGGTGTCGCCCGTCCATCTCGGGTTCGGCAACATGCTCGGCTCGACAGGGAAACCCTTCAAGACACGCGAGGGCGGCACGATCAAGCTGAAGGACCTGCTGGATGAGGCCGTAGCACGTGCGCGTCAGGTCGTCGTCAACGCAGCAACAGATGGGACCAAACCCGGGCGTACGTTCTCCGAGAAACAGGTAGACGAGATCGCCGAGCGCGTGGGTCTGGCGGCCATCAAGTACTTCGACCTCTCGCACTCCCTGAACAGCGACTACCGCTTCGATCTCGACACGATGTTGAGTCTCGAGGGGAACACGGCCCCTTACATGCTGTACGCATACGCCCGGATTCGTTCGATCGGGCGGAAGGCAGGCGTGGACCTGGCGGCACTCCCGGATAAACCTCCGATCCTCCCGGAGCATCCATCCGAGATCGCTTTGGCCAAGAAGCTGCTCCAATTCGCAGAAGTACTGGATACGGCAGGCGGGGAGTTGAGACCCAACGCCCTGACGGACTACCTGTTCGACCTCGCCAAGTCCTTCAGCCGGTTCTACGACCGCAAACTTGGGGTCCGTGTCATCGATGCATCGCCCGAATCGGTGCGTCTGTCGCGCCTGCGACTCTGCGATCTGACGGCCCGCGTTCTGAGATGCGGCCTCCGACTCCTGGGGATCGAAACGGTCGAACAGATGTAGCCTGTTGAAAACGCACCCGCCTCTCCTGTGGCACCGGTTTTCAACCGGTGAAAAACGCTCTCAATCAGAACCGCGACTGTCAAGGAGCGGACGCGCAGTGGGCAAGACACTGCCGCTGGGCCGCTGGGCACCGGACGACAAGGCGCACTTGTTCAGTAGGACGTGTATCAGCCATGTCTCTCGCTTGTCTTGCACACTTCGCGTGTCACGTTGGTGGCATAGGCGCCCGGTGCGAGTGTGAACGTGAGGCGAAGGAAGGCACCGCGATCGTCCTTGCCCGCGTCGATATCGGGGTCCACGACGGGAACGCGCAAGGGTCGCCGCGCCCCGTCGAGCTTCGTTCCGTCCCTGGTACGTATTTGGTCCCGCTCGAGCCCGGATTCGGTCAAGATGGCTGTTTCTATTTGGCCGGGGGTACCCTCTGCGTCGGTCATGCGCCGGCCGAACAGTGGGCCGGTCGGCGATATCTCGAACGCGTCACACCGCGGTTGCTCTTCGTCAGCATCCTCCACACGAAAGCACGCCCCGTTCCTGTGTTTCCAGGCGAGGTCTCCCGTCTCGAGACGGTCGAGCCCGGTGATACGCCGCGTCAACACACGATTGAACAGGTCACTCTGAACGGCCGACACATACAGCTTTCGCAGAGTGTGATGGACGGCTTGCCATGCCGTGCGGGCGTTGCCGCGAGACTTGGCCATAGCCCTGCAGATTCGCGTCTGTTCCTGGAACGCTCCCGGCCATGCTGCGGCGGAACCCTCCCAGTCGCCGGCATCAAAGAGTTCGCGTGCCTTGCGAACGTTGCCATGGTCGGCTGGGCCGGGCCGGCCTAGAATCAACGCGACGGCCTTGTCGTAATCGTCCAACAGAACGGCCCGACCGACTAAAGCATTATCGCCGCGGGCTCCGAACCGCTGCGGCCCGAAGTAGTTCGGCACGCCGCGTTTCGTGAGCAAGTCTAGAATCGACTTCGCTGGTTCAAGAGGAGAGGTAGCGGCCTCGCGAATCCGGATGTCGAAACGGTTGCCGGCGAGATGGCCCAGCTTGATCTTGTTTCCGTGGCGAGTGGTCGATAGCACGCGAATCCGACCCAGTTCGAGGGATGCGACCCGGCCCGGGTCCATGTGCTCGATGCTCAGCCACTGCCGCGTGACGCCGTGGGCATCCTTGAGACCGGCGTAGCCGATGTCGCGTGGATTCCGCCCGAGCGCCTGAGCGATCCGCCGGATTGCCGCCAGCGTGGTCTGCCCCTGCTTCTCGACCACGAAGTAAGTGTGTGTTCCCTCTCCACAGGCTTCGTACAGCGGGATCTCCTCGACCAGGAAGTCCTCGTCGTACTGCTTGATGACCCCGCCGACCCCGGGCAGGTCGGACGTCAAGTACGGAAGATCGGGAATCGCTCCTGGCACGCAACTCATGGTACAGAGTCTACGCGCTGACCTCAGCATGGCAAAACGCTCGGGCCTGCTCCGCACACTTGAGGCTGGCAGGCGCCCCGGTGAGCCTGAGATGCGTCACGTTCGAACCCGGGGCGGGATCAAAAGCTTCGGGTCCTCGCACTCTGTCAGGTTCCGCGAGCCTTGCCACTCCCGACTCCCGTGGTAAACTTGCTCTTGAGCAAATGCCGGGCGGAGTGGACGATGCAAACATGCGGTGAACATGCCAAGCGAGACCAGCAGTTGGTGTTCCCCGGGTTGACCGACAAGGCCGCAGGCAAACGGGTCCAGGGTGGTCTTGCAACATCCGACGTGTTCGTTTCCGCCCACGTCGGAGGCAACGCAGAGGTTTTCCCGCAGATCTTGGCGCTCCACGTCCCCGAGGGCTCAACCGTCGCAGACGTAACGTGGGGCAAGGGCGTATTCTGGCAGAGAGTCCCAACGGGGCAGTACGTCGTCAAGGCCACCGACATCGCCATGGGGGTCGACTGTCGCGCGTTGCCGTACTCCGACAGTGTGGTCGACTGTGTTGTTCTCGACCCACCGTACATGGAAGGACTCTTCCGCAAATCGAACGATCATATGGCCGGTTCGGGAAGCCATGCAGCGTTTCGCAGGAACTACTCGAACGGGACACCGACCAAAGGCGGTCCGAAGTGGCACGACGCAGTGCTCGACCTGTATTTCGCCGCCGCACGGGAGGCGTATCGTGTTCTGCGCGACAAAGGTGTACTGATCGTCAAGTGTCAAGATGAAGTCAGTGCTAGCACTCAGCGATTGACTCATGTAGAGCTGATCAATGAATACGAGGGGATGGGGTTTTACACCAAGGATCTCTATGTTGTGGTTCGCCAGAATCGCCCTGTGGTCAGCCGCCTGAAGAAACAGGTGCACGCGCGCAAAAACCACTCATATTTCCTCGTGTTCGTGAAGGCCGCCAAGACGAGGCGCGGCTCCGGGCGTCAGCGTTCCCGTACGAGTTCTTCCAAAACATCGAACACATCAGCGTGAAATGGCGGTTTGGGCGGCCAAGACACGGAAACGAGCGTGCCCAAGAGTTGTTCTCGCTGCTGAGGAGTGTAGCCTCGGTACTTAGATGTCGGCAGTTCGCCGTTTTTTGCGAAGACGAAGCGCCAAATGCCCTCGAAGGCGAAGAGATTGACGGCTAGTATGTCAAACTCGCCCACGAGCAGGCAAGTCGTGTCCAATGTGCTCCCGTCGGAGAGAGTAACAGGTCGTTTGTCGCTGGCATCTACTTGCGCCTTGCCTTCCCACCGCCCTGTCTCTCGCCGTACGGTGTTCGACTGAAGCGACTTCGACTCGATGATGAACTCGTGCCCTCTGTAGAGGATTACCCGGTCGCCCTTCCTGCTTCGGTCGTGGTCATCGTACTTCATGGTCTTCGAGACTTGCGGGTTCCGCTCCAGGAGCCTTGTCAGCTTGGCCTCCGCCACGTAGCCCAGCATCATGCCTCGAAGACTCGGATTGGCGTCCACAATGCCGGTCAACTCCGCTGCGGTGATCTCCCATAAGTCCAGGATCGTCTGTGTCTTCCGCCGCTTACCGGACACTCGTCGTCCACCCCGAAGCAGGCGAAGCATCGCCTCCATATCAACATCGAGTACCGCTGCTACTTCGAGGAGCTCGACGACGTCGAGACGCCTTTCGCCGCGTTCGTATTTCGAGACGAACGATTGGGGACGGCTGAGTTCTGCCGCCGTGGCCGACTGACTTAGCCCACGTGCCTTACGGGCTGCGATCAGCTGCTCCAGGAGAATCGCGTATCGTCCAGTGAACACGGATTTTGGCACTCGTTCGTCTCCAGGTATTCCGTTTGAAATGCTTGTAAACCCATTACAGGATTAACCCAAATTGGGTTTGGAGCATGAACACCGTCGTGCTGAGGCATGTTGTCGGAGCCTTGCACTATACATACGATCGCAATATGCGATGGCTTGCGGATGTGGCTTACCTACTCGTCGGGCTGCTGTACCTGCCGGTCTTGCTCTACCAGGCGATCTTCCTGGGCAAGAACCGCCGTGGGTGGGGTGAGCGGTTCGGGTTCGTACGAACGTTCGACCCAACGCGACAACGCATCTGGATTCATGCCGTCTCGCTCGGCGAGGTGAACGCAACGCCGCGTCTCGTCGAAGCACTCCGCGAGCGTCTTCCCGATGTCGATATCGTCGTTTCCACGACCACCGACACCGGTTACGCCCGGGCGGTGCAGCACTACGGGCCTCAGCGGGTGTTTCGTTTTCCCTTGGATTTCAGCCTCGTCGTCGCCCGCGTGTTACGCCGAGTGCGCCCATCGATGATCGTGCTAGTGGAACTCGAAGTGTGGTTCAACATGGTGCGGATGGCCACTCGTGCGGAACTTCCGGTGCTCGTTGTGAACGGCCGGCTAACGCCTCGCAGTGCCAGGCGATTGAGCCGTCTCGGCAGCGTAGCGCGATCCATGTTCGCCGATCTCGCGTGGGTCGGCGCGCAGGACGAGGCGATCGCGTCGCGTTTTCGCTCCCTCGGCGTAGCGGACGATCGCGTTGACGTCACATCGTCGCTGAAATGGGATTCTGCCACCGTAGTCGATCGGGTAGATGGGGCCGACACCCTCGCCGAGGCACTTGGCATCGACCCGGCCCGCCCGCTGTGGGTCTGCGGGAGCACCGGGCCGGGCGAGGAAGTGATGATCCTGGAGGCATATGCCCGCCTGATGAACGAATGGGCTACTCTGGCACGGGGCGTGCAAGCGAATTCAATGAGGGAAACGTGCACCGTGGGACCGGTCCTGGCGATCATCCCGCGGAAGCCGGAGCGGTTCGACGAGGTAGCGAGACTCATCGAGAGAGCGGGTTTCGCGTGCCTCAGGCGTAGCGCTCATGGTGAGGGCTCTCGCAGCGATCCAGTCCCCGAGAGGACCGTGATCCTGGGCGACACCATGTGCGAGCTTCGCAAGTTCTACTCCCTTGCGGACGTGGTCTTTGTCGGTCGGAGTCTGGTACCCCTGGGCGGGTCCGATCCGATGGAGGTGGCCGCGCTGGGCAAGCCGGTGATCGTCGGGCCGAACATGGAGAACTTCCGACTGCCGGTCGAGGCCTTGCAAGCGGCAGACGCGATCCGCATCGTTGAATCACCCGATGCGTTGCCGGCCGTTGTAGGAAAGCTCCTGCAGGATTACGCGGCGACAGCCGAGTTCGGGGCTCGAGCCCGTGAGGTGGTGATCAACAACCAAGGCGTGACCGGGCGAACGGCGGACGCCGTTGCCCGTGTGTTTCGAGACCTCGCAACGCAACGCGGCCTTTGAAACTGCCGATATCGAGGTCGGGACGACAAAGCCGCCGTGCGTCCGCGGCTAAGCATGATATGCCCGCGGCAGGCCGGCACAAGGCGGAGTCGGAACCGCGCATCTGTAGTCGAATGCACCAATACGTTATGACTGAAGGAGATTCCAGCGATGACCGAAGCATGCAGCTGTGAAGCTGTCGGGACCAAAGACCGGATGTTCAAGCCATCGGACGATGTCGTTCAACGCGCGTTGATCCCCTCGTTCGAGAAGTACCAGGAGATGTACAAACGCTCCATCGAGGACCCTGATGGATTCTGGAGTGAGATTGCCGCGGACTTCTATTGGAAGAAGCAGTGGACCAAGGTCCGCGAGTTCGACTTCAAGAACGAGATTTCCGTCAAGTACTTCATCGGCGCCCAGACCAACATCACGTACAACGCCCTCGACCGGCACCTCGAGAAGCGCGGCGACCAGACGGCCATCGTCTGGGAAGGCAACGAGCCCGGCGAGGATGCCAAGCTCACCTACCGCGAGCTACACCGCGAGGTCTGCAAGTTCGCCAACGTCCTGAAGTCCTTCGGCGTCAAGAAGGGCGACCGCGTGTCGATCTACATGCCGATGGTCAAGGAACTGGCGATTGCCATGCTGGCCAGTGCACGAGTCGGTGCGATTCACTCGATCGTCTTCGGCGGTTTCAGCCCGGATTCGCTCTCCGACCGGATTGTGGACTCCACCTGCGAGTTCCTGGTCACGACCGATGGCGTGTTCCGCGGTGCCAAGGCCATTCCGCTCAAGGCCAACGCCGACGCGGCCATTGACCTTGCCGCCAAGCGGGGCGTCAACGTCAAGACCTGCATCGTCTACCAGCGCGTCGGCGCCGACAAGATGCCGATCGACATGAAGGCCGGTCGGGATCACTGGTGGCACGACGTAATGGAGAAGGCCTCGCCCGACTGCGAGCCCGAGTGGATGGACTCCGAGGATCCGCTCTTCATCCTGTACACTTCCGGCTCGACCGGCAAGCCCAAGGGCGTGCTGCACACGACCGGCGGGTACATGGTCTTCGCGGCCACTACCTTCAAGTACGTCTTCGACTACCACGACGGCGACATGTACTGGTGTACCGCCGACATCGGCTGGGTCACCGGACACTCCTACATCGTCTATGGCCCGCTCTGTACCGGTGCGACCACCGTAATGTTCGAAGGTATCCCGACCTACCCGGACGCCGGACGGTTCTGGGATGTGGTGGACAAGTACAAGGTAAACCAGTTCTATACCGCGCCGACGGCCATCCGTGCGATCATGCGCGAGGGCGACGATCCGGTGAAGAAGCGCGATCTGTCCAGCCTGCGACTCCTGGGCACCGTCGGAGAGCCGATCAATCCCGAGGCCTGGATGTGGTACCACCGCCTGGTGGGCCATGAGAAGTGCCCGATCGTCGACACCTGGTGGCAAACCGAGACCGGCGGCATCCTGATCACGCCGCTGCCCGGTGCTATCGCCACGAAGCCGGGTTCGGCAACGGTCCCGTTCTTCGGCGTCAAGCCGCTGCTTCTCGACGAGAAGAACAAGCGGATCGACGGTCCGGGCTCCGGCGCCTTGTTTATCGAGGAGCCCTGGCCCGGCATCATGCGGACCGTCTACGGCCAGCATGAGCGCTTCAAAGAGGTCTACTTCTCGCGTTGCCCGGGATACTTCTTCACAGGCGACGGGTGCAAGCGCGACGAGGATGGCTACTACTGGATCACCGGCCGCATCGACGACGTGATCAACGTCTCCGGTCACCGTATGGGGACGGCAGAGGTCGAGAGTGCGCTCGTATCGCACCCGAAGGTCACCGAGGCCGCCGTCGTCGGCTACCCGCACGAGATCAAGGGGCAGGGCATCTACGCCTACGTCACCCTCAAGACCGGCGAGGAGTACACCGACGAGCTGAAGAAGGAACTCGTCAAGCACGTTCGCAAGGAGATCGGACCGATCGCCGCCCCGGACGTCGTCCACTGGGCACCGGGTCTGCCGAAGACGCGGTCCGGCAAGATCAAGGGGCAGGGCATCTACGCCTACGTCACCCTCAAAACCGG
>JAUXGE010000101.1 GCA_030622435.1 Planctomycetota bacterium | reverse complement strand
GACATCCTTGCCGACGCGAGCATGCTACGGGTGCTTGCGGAGATGCGCGCAGCTCGCAGTGTGGGTGGTCCGGCACAGCCGGCCAAGTGCGCATCTTAGACTTCACGGGGCAAGTCAGACCGGGGTCTGCACGGTTGGCCCGGATAGTACGGGGTACCGGTGAGGACGCAGTGCGGAAGCCTACAGCCCCAAGAGGAAGCGGCAGGTAAGCAGTCGGGCGTTGCCGGATCGTCAGGTTCGAACTCGGCCTGAGATTGTGTCGGTCTTCTCTTGTCTCAACTCGCGCTCGGCCCGGAGCCAGTCGGAGGTTGAGTTCCCCAGCGCTCCACCCCGAGCGAGGTAAATCTCGTAAGCACGCCGCCGAGTTTCGTCGAAGCTGGGTTCGATACCGCCGGTGACATCGGCGACGGGCAGAGACCGCTCGATTGTCTTTGTGTTTCCGGCTGTGGCCTGTTTTGGAGTGCGGTTCTTGCCGGCTGACGCTTGCCTTGGCCCGGCCTGTTTTGGTGTCTTGACGGTCGGGGTGGACTCGATCGTGGCAGCAGTCCTGGGCTTCGAGCCCGCGCCGGTGGTCGTGCGCTTGGTGCTGGTTGTCGCTGCAGCAGTTGTTCGTTTTGCGTTGCCGGCCTTGGCGGTTGTCGCCCGCTTTGGTTTTGCCGTCTTAGTTGTCTCGTTCCGCTTTGTGCCGGAGGAGTTCTTTGCGGTCTTGCGTTTGGCTTTGACGGTCTTCTTATTGGTTTTGGCAGTGCTACTTTGGGTGCGTTTGGTCTTATTTGCTTTTCTTTTTGTCGAACGAACTTTGCTTGTCTTTCCTCGGGGCATCCGGGGTACCTCCTCGTTTCCGGTCCCAGCCAGTTGCTGGCGGCGTGTCCTCAACTGGTAGTACCGATTCATATACTCGTTCGGTCGCGGCCGCAATGGTACTCCAGGAAAACCGTTCCTCCGCGGCTCGCCGGCCGTTTCGTCCCATGCGCCGGCTCTTCGTCTTGTTGGACAGGACCGCGGTCACACCGGCTCCGATGGAGTCGCGGTTGTCCGATACCGTGAGACCGTTGTCCTCATGGTCCACGAACTCCGCCGGACCCCCGTTTCGTGTTGCGACGACGGGTTTTCGAGCGCTCCACGCCTCCAGGATGACGATCCCGAATGGCTCATTTCGGCTCGGTACGCATACCAGGTCGGCGCTCTTGAACAGGGTGACCAGTTCACGTCCCGTGCGATGGCCGACAAACCGCGTGGCCGGCGCGACGCCGAGCACGGCCGCCCGCCGTTCCAGGCTGTCGCGCAGATCGCCATCGCCGGCGAACACGAACTTGGCTTGCGGGTGACGGGTGAGAACGTCCGGAAGCGCTTCGATAAGCAGGTCGGGACCCTTCTGCAGGGTCAGGCGACCGGCAAAGAGGACCAACGGATGGTCCATCCCGACAGCGTACTGTCGCCGAGCGGAGCGTGTGTCGACCCTGGCGTCGAACCGCTGGACATCCACGCCGTTGTATACGACGTGGATTTTGTCACCGGGGACACCGTAAAGATGCTGAACCTCTTTGCGCAAGGCACCGGATACGCAGATGAGCCGCTCGGCAATAAATCCGCCTTCCCACTCGATTTCGCGAATGCGGCGGGATTGGCCCTCGAAGAGTTGGTTGCCGCAACGGCCGAACTCGGTCGAATGAACCGTCATTACAACGGGGCGACCGTGCCTGTTTTTCAACTGCACCAGGGCTTTGACGGCGAGCCAGTCATGCCCATGGATAATATCGAACGGCGCGCTGAGGAAACTCTCGGTTTCTGCAAGATGCCAGACGAAGCTGTTGCACATCCGTTGGTTGTCGATCAGGAAATCCGAGTGGGGTTCATAGGGGCAACGGTGGTAGTGCACACCGTCAACGCAGTCATAACCCGTCTGCCCATCCCCGATGCGTGTAAACACGTGGACCTCGTGATCCCGATGCGACAGGGCGGTCGCAAGCTCGGAAACGTGCTCGGCAAGTCCGCCGACGGCGATGGAGTGCTTGGATTCCCACGATAACAAGGCTATACGCATGGCTGCCAACCTAAGCTTACCGGTGGTGAACCGGCATTATCTTCGAAGGTGTCCAGAAAGCTTCTTGCCGAGCCGCGTCCGCAAGGTAGCGGTCCGATCTTTGGTCAAGAAAACCGCATCACTGTTACGGCTCGGCTCTTTGTGAGGCTTCTTATACACCCTCTTATAGAAGCTGAATACACCGTAACTTTGTCAGGAGCGAATCACTTTCGTCTTTCTCGCTTGACCGTTCGGATGCCGTCGTCGTGACGCCGCCCACCGATGATCCGAGATGCCCCAGACAACCACCGATTGGTTAACCGAGGAAAACAGAAGAATCGGGTGCCGATCCGACTTTCCCGCCGTAACTCTCGAGTCGTGCCGACATCTCGCCGGCGTCCGTGACGACCGCAGCCTCGCAGAAGTCGGTAACAAGGACCGTCACATCGGCGTTCGGAACGCGATCCGGACCAACGTGCTCGCAAACCGCCTGAAGAATCGCGCCGGCCTGCTGGTCCGCAGGCAGTTCCGTCGTCTCTTGTAGCAAGTGCCGTTCCCGAGCCGCTCCGAAAGCTCCGCCTTTCCGAGACCCCGCCGCTGTCAGCCCATCCGAGCAGATGACCAGGCGACGAACCGAGTGCAGTTCGAGCGATCCGCAGCCATGCTTCACGCCGGGAGTGCCCGTTAGTGCGGGGCCGGTAAGACCGAGCAGCTTCGAATTCCCGTTGCGCATCCAAACGCGAGGCCGGCAAGCTCCCAAGCTGCAGTACTCGAGAACGCCCTTGTTGTGATCCACCACACCAACGAACATCGAGCAGCTCAGCCCGGGTTCGCGCAGGTCGGCGTTCAGGTGGTCCAGCAGGCGGTCAAGCCGCTGGATTAGTGCGTGGGGTGACCGACTGATGGGACCGAACTTCCGGACGGCGCCTGATAGGGCCGTCTTGGCCAGCGCGGCTACTAGGCCCGGTCCCCTGATCGTGCCGATTGCCACAAGGTGCTGTTCGTCAAGCCCGCTGATCACATCGTGAAAGTCACCCCCGAGGCATCCCCCGGCAAGCCGTCGTGCTGCGACCCGAGCTCCGGGCCAGCCGTAACATCTGCCCGGGATGAAGGTTGACTGGATTTGCCGGGCGAGGTCCAACTCGTCCTTATTCGTGGATGGGAAAGCCGTTAAAATCTCAGACATCTTAACCTCCTTGTCGGCGTGCCTTTCCATGCGGCTTGAACGTGGAGAGAGTTTCGAGCCGAAATTCTGCCGTCGAGCACCGCCTCTCACGGCGCCTGGCAACGGAGCACAGAAGCCCGAAGGTCAGCCTGATGCTTCACATCCCTGTCTCGATCCCCGGGCTCGCGAGTCAGGCTCGGACTTGTCGATCTGCCGCGCTGTGCCGTACGCAACCGGCAATCGTCCTCTGTACCCGCCCGGGCCCGCCGAGGTTGCATCGGCGGCAGGCGGGCAGCAGAGTCGGCCACCTTACGTCTGTCCAACCGGCTCTGCGTGACTCGGAGGTCACGATCGTGCGTTCTCGCGGCGTTTCGGCACCACTAAGCATGAGGCAGGACCACGGAAACCGCCCTTGCTCATTGCGAGGTTTGAACACAGCGTTTCCTCGAAGTCGAGTCAATAGCGGTATCATATGGGCTGCACCCTCCTGCCTGTCAACGAATTTTTGTCCGCAATCTCCGGTCTTCACACAGAACCGGATCACGTTATCCTGATGGGTGATGATTACTAATGGCAACCGCAGGAGGTGCGATGTTTGAGGGTTCCGTGCTGCGGATCCTTGAAGGGCGGCCGGCGCAGAATGAGGGGGCTACGGCCATGACCGGGCAGCCCATCGGGCCACCGCTGATCCTCGAGGTCTCGTGGGAGGTGTGCTCGCAATCTGGCGGGATCTACACCGTACTGCGCAGCAAGTGCTCTTCCGGGATTGAAACATGCGACGACGATTATTGCCTGGTCGGACCGTACAGGGAATCGGCGGCCAAAGTCGAATTCGAGTCTGAAGCCCCAGTGGAGCCGATCGCCAAGGCCGCGGAGGAACTGCGCAGCCGGGGTTTACAGGTTCATTGCGGGAGGTGGGTGGTCTCCGGACGTCCCCGGGTGGTTCTCATCGACATCACGCCGATTCGGGCACATCTGGAGAAGATGAAGTACTACCTGTGGCGGGACCTTGGAATCGGTACTCCGGGTGACGACCCGGAAACGGATGACATCATCGCCTTTGGTTACGCAGCGGCCGACCTGTTGACGGCCGTACACGGGCATCTGGCAGATCGGGCGATGCTTGCCCAGTTTCATGAATGGCAGGGGGCTGTGGCGTTGCCGCTTCTGCGGCATCGAAACACACCGATCCCAACAGTGTTCACGACGCACGCAACGCTTGTTGGCCGAAGCGTCAGCGCATCGGAAGAAGAGCACTTCGGCTACCTGAACGGCGAGACCGTGGCTGATAAACACGGAATCGGTCACCGCTTTCGGATCGAGCGTGCTGCGGCGGAATCGGCAGATGTGTTCACGACGGTTTCGGATATCACGGCTCGAGAGGCCGAGTACTATCTCGGTAGGCGACCGGATGTCGTGCTGCCGAACGGGCTGAACTTGGAGCGATTCGCCGCGCCGCACGAGTTCCAGAATCTCCATCAAGAATGCAAGGGGCTCATCCACGAGTTCGTGATGGGGCATTTTTTTCCCAGCTACACTTTCGATCTGGATCACACACTCTACATCTTCACGGCCGGCCGGTACGAATACCGGAACAAGGGGATGGATGTATTCGTGCAATCACTGTACGAGTTGAACAAGCGGCTCAAGGCTAAGCCTACGGGCGTGACGGTTGTCGCGTTCATCGTGGCCCCGGCGCCGTTTCACTGGCTCAACGTGGAGACGCTGAACCGGCAGGCGATGTTCAACGAGTTGCGCGATACGTGCGAGTCGATCCGTGAGGCGCTTGGTCGTCGACTGTTCCTGGCGGTTGCAGGCGGGAGGCTGCCGACGACCGAGGACCTGTTGGACGACGACGCCCGCATCCGGCTCCAGCGCATGATCCACGCCTGGCAGCGTTCGCTGTTGCCCACCATAGTCACGCACGATCTGAAGGATGACGTGAACGATCCGGTGCTATGCCATTTGCGCCGGTGTAATCTGCTCAACGCGCCGGACGATCCGGTCAAGGTGGTCTTCCATCCGGAGTTCATTACGTCGACGAGTCCCGTGCTCGGAATGGAGTACGATCAGTTCGTGCGCGGCTGCAACCTGGGCGTTTTTCCATCGTACTACGAGCCGTGGGGTTATACGCCGATGGAGTGCATCGTCCGGGGGATACCGGCCGTCACGAGTGATCTGAGCGGCTTCGGTGCATACGTCAAGCGTCATTTCCCGGATCACGACGCAAACGGTCTGTATATCGCTCGAAGGCAGGGCATATGTTTCGATGAAATCGTCCAACAGATAACGGACTGGCTCTACGCGGTGGCCTCGATGTCTCTCCGCGAACGCATCCAACTCCGCAACCGTGTCGAGAACTACGCCGAGTTCTTCGATTGGCGCAAGATGGCTTGCCACTACCGAACCGCCCGTCGCACGGCGATCGGGAAGCACCATTCGAACGCGGACACGATCTTCCCCGAGGTTGCCGGGACCGAGTGACACCGATTCCGGAGACGTGCTGCGCATTGCGAGCGCTTGTCACGTACGATTTGGAGCCCGCGCCGCACTTTCTCCAACGATCTGCCGTGTGCACATCTGACGGGTCAAAAGAGCGATTGCTGGGATGGGTCTTCGTGGGCGACGCGTTCACGAACGTCCGTGATTTCTTCGATGAACTCGTCGATGGTACTGTACTTGCGGTGCACGCTCATGAAGCGGATGTAGGCGACGGGATCGAGCCGGCGGAGATGCTCGCCCACATAGCGACCGATCTGCTCCGTTGTTACCTCGCGATCGTGATTGGAGAAGAGATCTTCCTCGACGCGATCGACGAGCTTCTGCAAGTCGGCCTCAGTCGCGCTGAGCTTGTGGCAAGCAAGCTCGATGCCGCGGAAAACCTTGCCCCGGCTGTAGGAGACACGCCGGCCACCTGCCTTGATGACCGAGAGGCGGAGTTCTTCCTCCACGCGTTCCTTGGTCGTGAAGCGTCGGGCGCAATCCTGACAGACGCGACGGCGCCGGATGGCCAACCCACTTTCAGTAAGTCGGGAGTCGATTACCTTGTTGCTCGTTGATTTGCAGCTTGGGCAGAGCATTTGTTTCGTCGACTCCCGTCTCGTCGAGGGGTCGCTAGTTGTAGCGAACCGCGTCCGGAACCAGACAATCCGACATCTCGGCGAAAAGAGAGCCTAACACCCCTAGATATGGGGTGTCAAATCGCCTAGGTTGTACCTGTAGGAAGGTGGTTGGCACGCCCCGCCCTAAGTGGTGTACGGGTGGTGCCATGTGTCTTCTCCCCCCGATTCCGCCCATGTGCGGGCTCCGTCAGAGGTCCGCTGCGGATTCGAGGACGTGGGCATCCACACCGGGGGGCAGGGGTCAGCCGTGGGAGAGAAGCCCAGGATCATTCTGGGGTACGACATGGTGTGTTGGTCCCTTAGATTGCCACTAATGGCAGTGGGTGGCGACTCTGAGTTTTACTCAGCGATCTGGTGCCGTACGACAGGAACAACTGAATGGGCAGACTGATCCAGAAGGAACTTGGCGGGATACGTGTCCTCGGGTTCTCGCTGGCCGGTGAGGAGAGCGTGATCGCTGCGCCCGAGTACGACGTTTGCTTCGACGTCGGGCGGGCTCCTCGGGAGATTATTTCTATAGATAACGTGTGCCTGACGCATGGGCACATGGATCACGCTGCCGGCATCGCCTATTACTTCTCACAAAGGAATTTCGTCGGGAATTCCCCGGGACGGGTCATCGTGCCGCGATCGCTGGTTACCCCCATTCAGAATCTGATGGCGGTTTGGGCTGATATTGAAGGGCATCCTTCGCCCGGGAAGGTCTGCGGGGTTGGTCCGCTCGAGGATGTGACTATTCGTCGCAACCTGCTGGTTCGTCCCTTCGCGGTCAATCACGGGGGAGACGCACTGGGCTTCACGCTGATCGAGGTGCGTTTCAAGCTCAAAGAGGAATATTTCGGGAAATCAGGGCAACACCTGGCGGCGTTGAAGCAGCAGGGGGTGGAGATCGTGCGGCGTACGGAGGTGCCGCTCTTGACGTACACCGGGGATACGGCGCTTGGGCGCTGGCTGGAGCACGATTTCGTTCAGAAAAGCCGAGGCGTACTTCTCGAGTGCACGTTCTTCGATCCGGAGCACGTCTCGCGGGCTCGGGCCGGTCGTCACATGCACGTCAACGATCTGCCGGTGGCTCTGGAGGCGCTCCCGGAGCCCGAGATCATGCTGATCCACCTGACGCGCCGGACGGATCTGCGACAGGCGAAGCAGATTCTCCGAGGGATGCTCAAGCCGGACGAACTCGAACGGATCAGTTTCCTAATGGACCGCCCGCCGCGAGCAGGCGGCCATCGACCGTCACACCAGAATACTAAGAACAATGTTAACTCGGCGGCGACCGCGGGGAAGTAGCCCGTCGGCGGAGTTGGGGCACGCCGCAGGGCGCGACGGACCTGCATGGTCCTGGAAGCGCGCGGATCGCCACACCGCAGAATTTCCCAAGAGCGTCGGCGCCCGTCTGCGGATGGGCCTGGGCGCGGCGAGCCCAGTTCGTGTCCCTCGAGTGACGATGGACAGCGAGTGCGGTGTATGTTAGGGTCTCCGCGGCGACCGGATGGTTGGCGTTGGAGCTCCGCATGAAAGGGCGTCGGCAGGTCTTCGAAGAATCGTCCCTCTTTGCGCCTGAGTGGTCGAATCATCGCACCGGCGACCACGTTGGGGTCGCGGCGGGCGGGCCATTCGCACATCGCACTCCGTACATCGTGGAGCGTCTCGCGTCCGGCGACTGGCGCGAAGGGCGTATTCCTGCTGCCGAGGCCGGCCTGACGCGAGATCTACGCATCTTCCTGGCGGATCGTAAGTCCGATCCAATCGTCCACGAGTGGCGAGGTGACAGGAACACGTTCTGCCCGCCGGTCTACTGGGATCTCGCCATCGGCAGTGGTCCTTGCGGTTTGGGGTGCCGTGGGTGCTACCTTCTTGGCACTTTCCGAGCGATGCGTGATCCTCATCAGCCGCTCGTCTACGAGAATCCGGCCTTCTACTGGAACGCCGTTCGCCGGTGGCTGATCTCGCCGTTCCGGCGTCCGTGGCACACGCTGGGGCTCGGAACTGACCGATCGGACTCGTTGCTGTTCGAGAGCGTGACCCAACATGCCAGGCACCTTATCCCTATGTTCGCGGATCCTGTGACCAACCCACTCGGGTGCAAGTTGTTTCTGCTGACCAAGAGTAGGAATGTTTCTTTTCTGAAGGGCCTGCCCACGCGGAATACCGTCGTGAGCTTCTCACTGAACCCACAGGTCATCGCGGACATGTGGGAAGGAAAGTGGCCCGACACGCTCGAACGAATTCCGCCGTCAATCAACGAGCGGATCGATGCGTCGCGACAAGCGCAACGGATGGGGTTTGAGGTGCGCTGGCGGATCGATCCGATCCTGACACCGCCCGGTTGGCAGGCGCACTACAGAAAGTTCTTCAAAGATGGTGCGACGGGAAGCAGTCCTACGCGGATTACGCTCGGCACGTTTCGCGAGACCCGCGCGAGTCTGGACCACTGGCGCCACCGCTGGAACCTGCCGGCGATGGAGTGGCGGCCCGAAGCGCTCCGGCGTGACGGGACACACCGACACGTTCCGGTTGCCTCCCGCGTTCGAACGTATCAGACCATCGCGGGCATGTGCGCCGAGTTCCTTCCGAACAGCGTCGTGGCCCTGTGCAAGGAGACGAACGAAGTTCGCCGCATGTCGGGAGTGACCTCCACCGCCTGCAACTGCCTGAGGTGAGCCTCGTGCGTAGGCAACGTTCCGTGCCTCTATGATCGAGGTGCGATGCGAGAGTATCGGGGCGGATCAGCTCGAGTGAATCAAGTTCCTGATGGGCCCCCGGCGCGGGCAGCCGGTCTTCGATCACCTCAACCAAGCGCGGCAGAGAACATCGGCTCCGCCGCTAACGCACGCAAGTGGCGCGTGGGTGGAGATGGTCCACGCCGCGGGATGCGACGGACCTGCAACGACTGGCATTCGTCATGTTCGCAGGGGGGGGGGGACGCGCCCGCGTGGACCGTTGCTGTTCCGACGACAAGGTGGTACCTTCCGAGCACTATGGATGCGAGACTTGATTCAAGCTTTGAGAGCTGGGGCAAGTTCACTGAGACCATCGGCGAGGAGCCGGGGATTCCCGGCCGATTGTCCTACGATCCCCTCAAAGGTATCAGACTGGAGCTTGTCGAGAAACCAAGCTGTGCCGATCCGAGAACCCTGTTCTTGATGCCGTGTATCCCGGTTCTCCTTGGCCGGCTCGTTGATGGTACGCTTGTGACCCTCCTGGAATGCATCACCACGAAGACATCCTTCGGGGCAGGCGGCGTTGGGTTGCCAACAGCACTGATCGTGAATCGAGCGCTTTTTGGTAGCCACATCGACAATGTCGAGAGCCTGAAGGTCGAGAGTTACACCGTCGAGTTGTCTTCTTTGAGCAACTGGATGTGTGTATCCCCAGCAACTTTGGACATGGCGAATAACGATGGCAAACCGAGCGGCGTGGATATTCGTTTCCGTCGGCCCGACCCAATTCGTGTCGGGCTGCCCCACAGAACCTTCGACTTGCGAATTCCGCACGGGTGGAAAACGTCGAAGGGAAGCGGATCGGTTGCCGTCCATTGGCACGCAGGTGTCACCATCGCGGCCGACGAGAGCATACTTCTTGGGGATGCCCGAGAAGCTGCTTGGCAAGCTCAGAACCTGATCGGTCTTCTCGTCGGGCGCCCGGTGGTCGAGAGATCGGTCACATTTAAGCTTCCGGAGGAAATCGCGGTTGCTCAACCGACGTCGTCGGTTCAGTTGCTGTACCACCGGCGAGGGAAGCATGACGAGAGCGATGTGCATCATGCTGAGAGTTTGGTCCCGTATGACTTGATTAAAGAGGATTTCAGTGAAATCGCAGTTAAGTGGTTCTCACGATCCGAGCAGGCTGTCTTGGCCGCGAACGTGTTCTTCGGATCGCAGCTTCTGGAAGCACCGGCAGTGAATGTCAAGTTTCTTGCCGCTGCGCAGGCGGCGGAGTCCTACCATCGGTCCCTCGATACCGGCGTGTACATGGACCAAGAGGACTACAACGAGGCAATTGACGAGTTTCAGTCCGCAATACCGGAGAGCATTCAGGGTGACCACCGAGCCAGTCTCAAGTTCCGGTTGAAATATGGCAACGAGCATTCCCTTCGCAAGCGGCTACGGGACATGTTCGATCGCATCCCCGAGAATGCTCGCTTGCGAATTGCCTCTGACGTGTCCCAATTCGTGTCGAAGGTGGTCGATACGCGGAACTACTACACTCACTACGACCACGAATCGCAGGTGAAAGCGTTTGACGGGAAAGATGTCCACACGGCAGCGGAGCGATTGCGCTTTCTCATAGTCGCTAACTTGCTGCATGACCTGGGTATTAAGGACGAAGAGCTGTTGGGCGTTCTCGAGCGAAGCCGCGAGTTCCAGCACTGGGGGTCGCAGGAGCTGCCGCTCTGACTAGAAACATGGTTGGGCGATTGCGGGCCTACTCAGAGGCGCAGCTTTCCAGGAATCGCAGGGTGCGCACGCCGAACCAGCTGTAGGCCTCGCCGTCCACCAGGGCCGACGCGAACGGCAGGTCGCGGATCATGCCTTTCTCACGATGGAAGGGGTAGGGCTCTGTGGAGAAGAGCAACAGCGTTCGATCCGGATCGTAGCCTGCCAGGTCGATCTCCGGGTAGCGTTCTTTCACTGGAACCATGCGTGAGCCGAAGCCCAGCAGATCGAAGACGGATCCGATGAAGGTGTCCGGTCCGGCCGCCCGCCAGGGTTCTCTCCAAACGAGGTAGAGGAAGCGATCAACACCGGGGCCGGGTTTGCGAATCCAGTCTATGACACCCGGAAGATGCAGCCAGTCGGGATTCTCCGTGCGCCCTGCGAGGTTGGCGCAGACGCACCTCCAGCGATCGGCCATAGCTGTAAGCTCGAGAGAAGCGATCCGCTCGTGGAACGTGCGCAACTCACCCTCAACATCGGATACGGAAGTGATGTGAGAGGCTATCCATGGGGCGGGGAATTGCTCGGTTAGAGTTCGCGGATTCTCCTCGCGGTCGAGAACGATAAGATCCGGTTTGACCTGGGCGAGCATCGCCGTGTCGACCTGTTTCGTTCCCCCCACGATAGGAATGGACGACACTTCGTCACTGGGATGGATACAGTACCGGGTCCGTCCGACGACGTGAACGCCTGCGCAGATCAGGGTTTCCGTCCAGGAAGGGACCAGACTCACGATTCTAGGCTTGGGATCAGAGGTCATTTCAGATCAAACAGGCTGTTGTCGTCGGCTTTTCCGAACCATCCGATACCGAGCCGGTCCGGATTGCCGGTGTAGAGGCCGCTATTCCAGGTGAAAGTGCGGACGTGCGATGACACGTGTCCGTCACACCAGGCGATGTTGGCCTGTTTCCGGTGGCGGAAGTGGATCGACGGATCTGGACGGTAATCGGGGAACTGGGGGTGGAATCGCGGTTCGGCGAAGCTGTACTCGATCAAACTCGATGCGGCGAAGGCAGTATCGGCGAACATGACGGTTTCGGTGGGGCGTTGCACCCAATTGGTGACTGCCCCGGCCCGATCATCGGTGACGACATGCTCGCCGGAGGGGTACTGCCTGAGTTGCATACCGATGAATGCGTTGTTGTAGCCGTATCCACCATTGCTTCGTTCGAAGCTGCCGCTCTCCGCTCCCACATCCGCGGCGGGGAAAGCGGGGCATTGGCGTATCAGTCCGTCGGGTCCGAGATAGGGGACGAGCAGTCCGCGCGTCGAGTCGAACGGTTCGGTTGGATGATCCCTGGCTCCGTGCCAGCGGTGGAGGTTCTCGTGGAACCCTGCGGCGCCCGGGCAGTAGAGGCGGTTGTTGTCCTCCGCGTAGTAGCCGTTTGCGATCGTGACCTGCCGGATGTTGGAGCTACAGACCACGGACTTCGCCTGAGCCCTCGCCGCCGATAGACTGGGAAGCAACATCGAGAGCAGCAGGGCGATGATCCCGACGACCGTGAGGACTTCGACCAGGGAGAAGCCGCTTGCACTGTTCGCTGTGCGAGACTGAGTCATGGGCCGCATCCAGTCACCAGGCTGTTTCCGTTGGGAGAATCCTCCACCTGTCGCAACACGTGCGATCACCTCGGTCCGGTCAGGCGTCCGACGAAGGCCGCGGCGTCGAAGTCGTCGACGAACGCATCGCCGTCACGGTCCATTCGATCGCAAGCCGGCCGCCCCGCGCAAGATTGCGCGAAACACCTCTGCAAACATGCGACGTCCGCAAGATCGATGTCACCGTCCTGGTCGCAATCGCCGTGCGGGTCGGGCGCAGCGTCCGCCACGGCGTCGATCTCCG
>JAUXGE010000384.1 GCA_030622435.1 Planctomycetota bacterium | reverse complement strand
GGCGCGCCGGGACTTGCCACCGGCTACTGTAGGGCAGGCCTTCAGCCTGCAGGAAACTCGGATTCGGTCATCTCGCAGTGCCGTAGCTCACTCACGAAGTTGTGTAGAACAACGAGCGGGCCGACCCGGGTCTTCGCCTCGCACTCGGTTCGACCATCACCGTATACCCACGGCGGTTCGCAGCCAAGTCCCGGCAGTTCGTGCCCGACTGCGGTTCCCTCCGGCCCTTGCGATAAGCCTCTGTCTTTTCGTCTCTCTGTCATATTGGCACGTGCAGGTACAGTCAGCGCTGGCACCTGCCAAGCTGGCAGGCATGCCGACCAGCCCGGCCACCACGCCCCTGCGCGTAAGCTATTGTAAAAACGGCAGTTAGGAATCTCATCTCCTCTTTGACTGCGTGGTCCCCGGGTTGCTCTCCTCTCATTAGCTACCGGTGCGCGGCGTCGAGGGCGCCGGGCTCAGCGGTCCGCCGTACAGCGGAACCACGACGCTTAACCCTAATTGTGCGAAGGAGAAAGCAGATATGGCGGTGAAGCAGTTGGCCTACGAGCAAGAGGCCCGCAAGGCTCTTTGGACCGGCGTTGAGAAGCTGGCCCGCGCGGTCAAGTCGACGCTCGGTCCCCGGGGTCGAAACGCCGTGCTCGACAAGGGCTGGGGCGGTCCAACCGTTACAAAGGACGGGGTCACAGTGGCCGAGGAGATCGATCTCGTTGACAAGTACGAGAACATGGGGGCGCAACTCGTCAAGGAGGCGGCCAGCAAGACCAGTGAGGTTGCCGGGGACGGGACGACGACGGCCATCGTCCTGGCGGAAGCCATCTTCAAGAACGGCCTGAAGAACATCGCCGCAGGTGCGGATGCGTTCGCGCTTAACCGCGGCATTCAGAAGGCGGTCGAGAAGATCATCGGTGCGTTGAAGGATATGTCCCGACCGGTGAAGGTGAGCAAACGCGACGACATCGTGAACGTGGCCAGGGTTTCCGCCAACAATGACGATTCGATCGGCAAACTTCTGGCGGACTCGTTCGAGAAGGTCGGCAAGGACGGCGTGATCACGGTCGAGGAGGGCAAGACCTCGGAGACGGTTATTGACGTGGTCGAGGGTATGCAGTACGACCGCGGATATCTGTCCCCACACTTCGTGACGGACCAGGATGCCATGGAGTGCGTGCTCGACAAGGCTTTCGTGCTGGTGCACGAGGAGAAGATCAGCAGCGTTCCGAAGCTCGTGCCGCTGCTCGAGAAGGTAGCCAAGACCAAAAGGCAGCTCCTCATCATCGCCGAAGATATCGAGGGCGAGGCTCTCGCCACCCTGGTCGTGAACAAGTTGCGGGGCATCCTCGATATTTGCGCCGTCAAGGCTCCCGGCTACGGTGATCGCCGCAAAGCGATGCTTCAGGATATCGCGGTTTTGACGGGTGGAAAGGCGGTCGTGAAGGACCTCGGGCTCGAGTTGGACAAGCTCTCCATCACGGACCTCGGGCAGGCGAAGAAGATCCGTGTCGATGCGAACAACACGACTTTCATCGAAGGGGCGGGCTCCACGAGGGAACTCCAGAGTCGTATCGCGCAAATCACCCACGAGATCGAAGCTACGACCTCGGACTACGATCGTGAGAAACTAGAGGAGCGTAGGGCGAAACTCGTGGGCGGTGTCGCCCAGATCAACGTCGGGGCCGCTTCCGAGACTGAGCTGAAGGAGAAGAAGGCTCGGATCGAGGATGCGCTGCATGCGACGCGAGCGGCCCTCGAAGAGGGCATCGTACCGGGCGGCGGCGTGGCGCTCTTGCGGTGTGCCGACGTGCTGGACGATCTGAAGCTGAGCGGTGACGAGCAAACGGGGGTTTCAATCGTCAAAGAGGCGCTCGCGGCACCACTGCGTCAGATCGCCGCCAATGCCGGGCGCAACCCGGGCGTGGTGGAGCACAAGATTGCGACCAAGAGCGGCGCTTTCGGCTTCAACGCGGACACGGGAGAGTACACCGACCTGATGAAGGACGGCGTAATCGACCCGACCAAGGTCGTACGCTGCGCCCTGGAGAACGGCAGCAGCGTCGCCCGTATACTGCTGAGCACGGAAGTCTGCATCTCCGAGAAACCCCAGGACGAGGATCAGGAATCCGCCCCTGGTATGGATGAGGACATGGACTACTAGACGGGACGGGCCGCGGGTCGTCTACCCCGCGCGGGTATTCGCGGTGGCTTGTACCCTGCGGTTCGGATTCCGCCGGTGTGACACAATACGAGATCCGGGGACCGGTCATATCGCCGCCCCCGGTCGTCAAAGGATGGAGAGCAAAACGCGATGGCAACAGCAACCGCAACAAAGAAGAAGATCAAGTTTCGTCCGATGGATGATCGGCTGCTCGTCGAACCGGTCGAGGCTGATGAACGAACGGCCGGAGGCATCGTTCTCCCCGACAGCGCCCGGGAGAAGCCCCAGCGCGGGGTGGTCGTCGCCGTCGGTCCCGGCAAGCTGATGGACAGCGGCAAACGCGGCGAGATGAGCGTATCACTTGGCGACGAAGTGTTCTATGGCAAATACGGCGGTACCGAGATCGACTTCGGCACCGATCAGTACGTGGTCCTTCGCGAGAGCGACATCCTGGCGATCGTGGACTAAGTGACATCGGCCCGGCAACTCGGACGATCAGGGCTCTGTGGAACTCCACACAGCCAATCGCCCGCGACGCACGAGAGGGTCTGCAAGAGACACCAGCAAAACACATGACTTCAAGGAGTTGGCCATGGCCAAGCAAATGATGTTCTCCCAGGAGGCTCGCCGGCAGATCCTGGAGGGACTTTCCAAACTGGCGGATGCCGTAAAAGTGACCATGGGGCCCACGGGACGGAACGTGATCCTGCAGAAGTCCTTCGGCTCCCCTCGGGTCACCAAGGACGGCGTGAGCGTCAGCAAGGAGATCGAGTTGCCTCAGCCGTTCGAGAACATGGGCGCCAAGCTGATCAACGGGGTCGCCTCGAGAACCAGCGATGAAGTCGGTGACGGTACGACCGCCGCCACCGTCCTGGCCGAGGCGATCTTCCGTGAGGGTTACCGGGCGGTCTCGGCCGGTGCCAATCCCATTGCGATCAAGCGAGGAATCGACATGGCGGTCTCCGCCGCGGTGGGCGCCATCAAGGACATCTCGATCAAGGTCCGGTCGAACGACGATCTGGCGAAGGTGGCGACGATCTCGGCAAACGGTGACGAGGAAATCGGCAAGCTGCTTGCCGATGCCATAGACTCAGTCGGAACCGAGGGTGTGGTCGAGGTAGAGGAAGGCAAATCGCTCGAGACGGAAAAGGAAATCGTCGAGGGCATGCAGTTCGACAAGGGCTTCCTCTCCCCGTATTTCATCACCGATCCGGGTTCGCTCGAGTGTGTTTTGACCGATCCGGCCATCCTGGTTTACGAGAAGAAGATCTCCAACCTCCGCGATTTCATTCCCCTGCTCGAGTCGGTCACGACGACAGGCAAGGGATTGCTAGTCATCTCCGAGGACGTCGACGGTGAGGCACTGGCGGGGCTCGTTGTCAACAGGATTCGAGGCGTGCTTCAGTGTTGCGCGGTCAAGGCGCCGGGCTTCGGCGATCGGCGCAAGGCCATGCTCGGAGACATCGCCACGCTGACGGGCGCTACAATGATTAGTGAGGATCTCGGCATCAAGCTCGAGAGCATTACGCCCAGCCAGCTAGGCTCCGCCAAGAAGGTCGTAATCACGAAGGATGACACGACGATCATCGAGGGTGCCGGCAAGAAGGCGGACATCAAGGCACGGTGCGATCAGATCCGAACCCAGATAGAAAAGACGACCAGCGACTATGACAGTGAGAAGCTGCAGGAGCGGCTTGCGAAGCTCGCAGGTGGTGTGGCTGTGATTCGCGTCGGTGGTGCGACCGAGATCGAGGTCAAGGAACGAAAGGACCTCGTGGATGATGCGTTTAACGCCACAAAGGCCGCAGCGGAGGAGGGCATCGTCCCTGGTGGCGGTGTTGTTTTTCTCCGCGCCCTTCCCGCCGTCGCCAAGGCACGCGAGCGGGCACGTGGTGACGAGAAGACAGGTGACGATATCATAACAGCCGCGCTTCGTGCCCCGACCCGTCAGATTGCC
>JAUXGE010000067.1 GCA_030622435.1 Planctomycetota bacterium | reverse complement strand
CGCCCCGTTTGATCAGTTCGGGCAGCACATCGGCACAATTGCCGAGCAGGCCGACTGATAACGGTTTCTTAGCCTTCATCGCGTCCCGGCACCACGTCAAAGCCTCATCGAGGTCGGCCGTCCAGCGGTCCAGGTACTTCGTGTCAATCCGGCGCTCGATGCGGGCCTTGTCAACCTCGACACACAGGCACACGCCCCCGTTCATTGTGGCCGCCAGGGGTTGGGCGCCGCCCATCCCGCCGAGCCCGCCGGTCAGCGTGAGGCGCCCCGCAAGGGAGCCGCCGAAGTGCCGGCGAGCGGCCTCGCCGAACGTCTCGTACGTGCCCTGCAAAATGCCTTGCGTGCCGATGTAGATCCAGCTACCGGCGGTCATCTGCCCGTACATTGTCAGGCCCATCGCCTCGAGACGGCGGAACTCGTCCCACGTCGCCCAATGGGGCACGAGGAGCGAGTTGGCGATCAGCACGCGCGGTGCGTCTGTGTGGGTCTTGACAACTCCGACGGCCCGCCCCGATTGTACGAGCAGGGTTTCGTCGTTCTCGAGTTCCTTCAGGGCGGCGACGATGCGGTCGAAGTCGGGCCAGCTTCGTGCGGCCTTTCCGCTGCCGCCGTAGATGATCAGTTCGGCGGGGTTCTCGGCCACGTCGGGGTCGAGATTGTTCATGAGCATGCGCATGGCGGCCTCTTGCTGCCAGCCTTTGCAGGTCATGGTCGTGCCGCGTGGTGCGCGAACGGTCCGGGTCGTCCCGACGTTAGGTGCTGCGACGCTCATCGTGGGTTCCTAAACAAAGAAGGTCATTCCTGGCGACGGATGTCGGCACAAGGCGAAGGCCCGTCGGCGCCGGGCTCATCGCATCCACGTCGGCTGGATTATACGTGCGGCTCCACGAATCGGGCAAGGAAGACTCTTCCACGGCACGGCGAGATGATGTGACCCTGGCCGGTGGCATGTGCGGACAATTCGTGTGTTCCTGTAGCGGCCGGCGTCCCCGCCAGCCGTCATGTGGCACAACCGCCCTCGGATGTGGATCTTGATGACTTGAAGGATTGCCGCAAGACATGCCCGCGCCCGCCTCTGACGGGCTCTGGGCTTAATGAGTCATCGGGGCGGGCTTGGCACCCAAGCGCAGGGTGCGGACGCTGGTGGTCCACATCCATACCTCGTGTCCGACGCCGAGTTCAGTGCTGACCGGCTCGAGCCCATGAGAGCGGAGTCGTTTTCGTCAGGCGTGGGGGTGGAACGTGACACCGCCGAACTTGACCTGTTTCCCTTCGCCCCAGATCCAACAGCGCGAACTACGGTAGCGCCCCCGCCCTAGCAGAGGACGGATCACATCCTTGATCGACTCGCTGATCGGCTTCGGAGCGTCGCGCCAGTTCTGGATACGGCAGTAGCCGCCCGGTTTGAGAACACGGGCGATCTCCGCAAGGTAGTCATCGATCACCTCGAACAACGTGATGTGCTGGAAGGCCAGGTGCGAGAACACGAAATCGATCGATGCGTCCTCGACACAGGAAAGGGAGCGTCCATCGTTGAGAAGCACTTCGGCGTTCGGCACGTCGGCGAGGTACTCACGCGACCAGTTGACCATCTTCTCACTCAAGTCGATGCCGATTACGCGCCGGCATTTCCGGGCCATCGGCTCGAGCAGCCGCCCGATCCCACTGCCGATTTCCAGACAGGTCCAATCAGGTCTGATCGGCACACCTCGCAGGATCAAGGGAAGTGCGCGGGCTGTCTCCTCATCCCATAGGCGGCGTAGTTCCGTCTCGTCCTCGGTGGCCGCGAAGTCCGGCGTGCAACAGATGCGGCGGTAACGGGCCTCGAACTCCGACCCGGCATCCCAGAACCGTCGAGTATCGGCCAGCCAGTTGGCGTGTGTGGTCGCGTCCACTTTGACGAGGTCTCCAGCGGATACCGGGTACTCGCCCCGGGCGAGCCGCACTATGCACTCATGTAGCGCCGCCCCTTGTGGGTGGCGAACTCCCGTAGGTCGGGTCAGCAGACCCGACGAATCTTGGAACCCTTGTAGGTCGAGCCCGCAGATCCGACGGACATCCGACTTCCGGGCGCGCACAGATCCCTTGGTCCGCTAATGTGTGATCGGCGGGCTCCGGATCGGCCTTTAGCTTGTGACAGATGTCACGGGTACCACCGTCGCCGAGGGCGGTCGGGAGCCGCCCAATCAGAATCGGTCAATACAGTAGATGTGCAGGGTGTTGGCCACGTGGTCGTGGAGGGCGCGTTTCCGGCCATCGAAGGCGGCAATGATGTACCCGATGAACAGCGTCAGCACACTCAGGATCTGGGCCAACGCACGGCCGAACGCCTGGCCAACACCGCATGGTCGCCCGTCCGCACTGATGACCTTGATGCCGCAGACCTTCTTCCCGATCGTCTGTCCGTTCCACTTGCCGATGAGAATTCCGTCATAGAGGATGGCCAGAAGCGGGTAGGAGTCGTCTCCCAAGAAGGACACGCTCGCAGCCGCTCCGATGATGATGATGTCGATCAGTGCGGCCACGAACCGGATCCAGAAGCCGGCGTAATGGACTTGTCCCGATGCGGCTTCCTCGGACAGACCGGCAGCTCGGGGCCTCACCTCTCGAAGATGGGCCGTTGCTTCGGCGGCAGCGGCACGGGCGGCGGCGGCAACTGTGTTGGCTGCGGCGTGTGCTTGCCGGCCAAAACCCGGAGCAGGAGCAGGTGGAGGGGGAGGAACCCCCGGTGCCGGCGACTGACGCACGTCAGGAGTGCCGGGCGGTGAGTCGGCGAAAGGTCCAGCCGGAATCGTCGGCCCCGGCATCATGCTGACGGCCTCCACCATGCTTGCAGGGTCAAACCCGGCCAGGCTGTTCTTGATGTCCTCGACTTCGAGAAGACCCTGGGCCATCTCGCCTGCGGTCTGGTAGCGGTCGTCGGGATCCTTGGCGAGCGCCTTGCGAATGACAGTGCCGAACGGCTCGGGCAGGTCGCTCACTTCCGGTTGGGAGGCCAGGTGCTTCATCAACACCTCACCCATGCTGGACCCTTCGTATGGCACGCGGCCCATCAGCAGCTCATAGAGGATTACGCCCAGTGCGTAGATGTCGATGCCACGCTGGTACTGGCCGCTGCCGATCTCGGGGGCCATATAGTGGACCGTGCCGACGCTCGCCGTCTGGGCGCTGTGCTGTGAGAGGGGGATGAACTTGCTCAGGCCGTAGTCACCGATCTTGACGTAGCCGTCGTCGTAGAAAACATTCCCCGGCTTCATGTCCCGGTGGACGATGCCGTGGTCGTGCAGGTAGTCGAGTCCCTTTGCCAGCTCGCGTACGAAGAAGGTCGCCTTCTGCGTTCCCAGACCGTCGGGTTCGGCAATGAGAATGTCGCGAAGGGACGGCCCTTGGATGTACTCCATGACTATGAAGTACTCACCGTCTTCGCTTTGCTTGACGTCGAAGATGGTGACGAGGTGCGGGCTCTTGAGATTCATGCAGTGAGAGACGCCGCGGAGTTCCATCCCGGCGTTGTCGCGCAGGTACTTCAGTGCGACCTCTCGGCCGCCGTCGCTGACGGCGTAGTAGACCTCACCGAACCCGCCGCGGCCCACGCCGCGCTGGATCGTGAAGCCGTCCAGCGGCCGATCCCCATGTCTGAAACGAAAGGCCATCGTCGCTTTCCGTAATTCGTGCGCGCTTAGCCCGTGACGCTCGGGCACGACGCCTATAACCCACACCTAGTGGCTATTCGTATCGCCGTGCTCATTATTCCCGCTCCGGCGGTCGTGCCCACATCCAACATGTCGGAATTCGTAAGCAGGGCCGCCGGGACGGTTAGTATACCCGATTCCTCATCCTCCTTCACTCTCCGAACGGCCCCATAACGCCGTGCCGGTGGAAGTCAGGATTGTGTAGATGGTGTCAACTCTTGCTCGTGGACTGGGAACGGCGTCTAAAGCACTCCCCGAAACCCTGTTCCGAGCCGCGTGGCTTGTGCCCGCTCGGATTCGCCGGCCACCCGAAGGTCCGTCGTTCATCCCATGTGGAACACGAAACCAAGATACACCTGCCCTCACAATGACACCGATCTACGCCTGACACGGAGGACCGCCCGCCGATTGCTCCCCGCGTCGCAGATCGCCCAGCGACTTCGCAGCCTTGCATTAGTGGTTTGTTTCTTATTTGGTTTCGTCTGCTTGGCGCGTCATGGCAAAGTAAATGACGTAGAGCCACGAGAAGATACCCGCGAGAATCGCGTACAGAATGGAACGATTCCGATGCCAAGAACATACAACAGCGATCGCCGAACCGAGTCCTATCCCTGTCTGGGTAACCGTTTGCGTTGCCTGGTTGGCGATTTGAGCAATGATCATAGAGTCCTCACCGAACGTTAGGCTCAAGGGCGCCCGTTAAGGCGTCCCTTGCAGCGACTGGTTGGGTCCTTCAATCCGGGATTCTCCATTTACCGGACCTCTGACCACCATACTACCGCAGGAGGCTCTCGATCATAGCGGGAATCGCGGATTCGCCGGCCACCCAAAGGCCCGTCGTTCATCCGACGTGGAACACGAAAACGGGTATGGCCACAGGTCGGGGATACGACGATTCGTGTCCCCCACGGCTAAAGCCACGGGCCACCCAGTAGACAGCACGCGGTCAGCGGAAGCGGTCGATGGCGAACGAGCTGACTGCCGCCAGTTGGAGGAAACAGGCAAGAGTAAACCGTGCGATCGCCTGCTGCGGGAGCCCGTCGAACAGCGGGATCACGCCCCACAGTGCAACGACAATCGCGATCATCTGCAACAGGGCACCTACCAACCGCAGAAGGGAAAAGTCCTGCTGACCGTCCTGTCGCTGCATACGGCCGAGCTGCTCTTGGATCTGTCTCAGAAGCTGGACCGTCTCGTTCGAGTTTGCCGGTGGGGCGGCGTCGGTGGGTTTGTCGGAAAGTCGGGCGGCGCCGCGTTCGATCGCGGCTGCCGCCTCTGTCATACTGCGCACGGTGTATGTCGGCGTCACTCCAAAGTCACTTCCACTCGGTCCATTCGGACGGAGAAGAATGGTGGAGCACCCCGCCCGCGATCCGGCCTCGATGTCCGCGGGTGAGTCGCCGATCATCCACGAGCGAGAGAGGTCGATGTCAAGCTCGCTCGCCGCCTGCATGAGCATGCCCGGCCTGGGTTTCCGCAATTCGCTGTCACGTCGATACTCAGCGACGACAGCGTCGGCCCCGTCAAGATAGGGGCAGTAGTAGGCTCCGTCCAGACTGACCCGTTGCGTCCGAAGCAGCGCTTCGACACGAGAGTGCACCCGCGACAAGGCTTCCTCGTCGAACAGGCCTCGCGCAACGCCCGACTGGTTTGATGCGATGATGACGAGATGGCCTGCCTTGGCGAAGCGGCGCATGGCTGAGGCGGCTCCGGGGATAAGCCGTACGCGGTCGGGATCACCGATGTACCCAGTGTCCTCGATAATCGTACCATCTCGATCGAGGAAAACCGCTGTCGGCTTCATGGTTCACCGCCGGGATCGACCGCTTTCTCGATCACGATGCAAGCTCATCTATCAAAGCCTGCCGCAACATGGGCAGCAGAATCTCATGATGCCCGATAACCTCGTGGCCGCGGTTCGGGGCAACCGGGCGAGTGACCACGTTCTGGCGCGGTCGGTAGTGACCGATCATATCGAAATTGCCCGTTGTCATGCAATCGAGGTTTGCCCCGAGGTTCCGAGCGACGGAGACGGCCTTGAGGAATACCTCGGGCAGCACGACGGCCGAGCCTATGTTGAGCCACACACCCCCGGCGTTCGATCCGTTCGAGGCACCCAGATCGGATACGACGTCGCAGATCAATCGGAAGTCGCGCATAGAGGCGTCTCCCAACGCCGCAGCATTCATCCGGCCTGAGGCGTGGATCGTGTCCGTCCCCAGGGCCACGTGGAGGCAGGCAGGGATACGCGTCTCCCGGGCGACAGCGAACACACTCTGAGCCCTTTCGGGTGCTTGCCGGTCGATCAGCGTCTGTCCGACGGCCGCGCCCAGGCCGATCGACTCGCGCCCGGCTAGGGTGACCGCCTCGTCGAAGAACGACATCGTCTCGGTGACCATGCCGAAGGTCCCGTCACGGATGGTCGTGGCCACTTCCTCGCTCGTTTCTCCGAGCAGGGCAAGTTCGACGTCGTGAATCGCGCAAGCGCCGTTGCAGGCGACGGCACGGATGATGCCCCGCCGGATCAGATCGACCAGGATCGGTCCGCAACCGACTTTCAGGACATGGGCACCGAAGGCGACCACGACCGGGCGTTCGTTTCTCACGGCTTCCACGACGGCTCGAACGACGCACCTGAACGACTTCGCGCCGAGATAGTCAGGCCACGACGCAATGAGTTCAGCGGCGGAAGCGCCGGGGTTTGGAAGGGATGCCACGGTGTTGACGCCCGCTTTGTGCTGTCGAGTTCGCGCGCTGTAGGTTTTGATGCGCCCCAGGTCCACCGGTTTGTAGGATCGGCCCATATCGATTCATTCCCGTGGCAGTGACCGTTCCAGAACGTTCCGGAGCATTGTACCGTCCTGGCCGGCGAAGTCGATCGAGACTTTGACGACGGCGATGCTGATGTGCGGGAATCCGCCGAGGGCCGTCAGTTTGACGGCGTCCTTCTCAGTCGTGACGAGCAGGTCGTGTGGAGGGAAACGGCCGACGGCAGCCAGTTCGTCGATGTCTCGACAACGGTAGCGATGATGGTCGGGCCACCATCGCTCGCCCACCACGTCCACACCCAGGGAGCGAACGGTCGTGGCGAATGCGGCAGGGTGCCCGATTCCGGCGAACAAGACCGCCCGCTTTCCATCGAGGGGTGTGCCGCACGTCTCCCCGCCGAGCGTCTCGACGGCGGTGACACCATGGCTGCACCGCAGCCGAACCGCATCACCGGCAACACGCCGCACCCTCTCTTCAATCCTGGACAATTCCGCCGGAGAGACCTGATCGCATCGGGTCAGGACGACGACGTCCGCACGGCCGAGAGACACAACCGGTTCGCGCAACAGACCTCGTGGGAGAAGATGATCGAACCCGAAGGGACACGTTGCGTCGAGTAGGACAATGTCGAGCGTGCGGTCCAACTGTCGATGCTGAAAACCGTCGTCGAGCACTATGACGTCCGCGCCGTACTGCTGGCAGGCGGTTCTTCCGGCGAGCGACCGGTCAGGGTTGCTCACGCAAATCACACCGGGGCAGCGGTGTTGGATCAGGCACTCCTCGTCGTTTTGTGCGCCGGAGGCGGCTTTGTAGCCACGGGAGACGACCGCCGGGCTGAATCCCATCCGGTCCAGTCGCCGGACAAGCTCGATTACGAATGGAGTCTTACCCGTCCCACCGGCCGTGAGATTGCCGACACTTATGACCGGGACGGGCAGACTGGCAATCGGCCCGCGGCGGTCGAAGCGGGCGTTCCGTCTCGCGACCGCCGTTGAGTATAAGGTTTCGACTGCGCGCAGAAACCAACACACGGGCCGCGCCCAAGTGCCGGCGTTGCCCGACATGATCTTGCGATGGAGTGATTCTCCGCTCATGCGCCGATCAGGCGATTGCGACGGCCGCACAGGTTACGCACGTCTGCGACGGCTGGTCAACGGCCTGATGATACCGGAGGATCGTGCCCGATGCATCAGGCAACGCAACGAACAGGGAGTAGATGCACCCGGTGCCGCAGATGCGGGTAGTGTTGCCGTCTTCGGCGACGCGGCGTAGGAATCCGCGGGGATCGTTCACCTCGAGCTTGTCGAGCGCGCTCCTATCGCGCTGTCGGACTTCCTCGAGGAAGTCGTCATCGAGTTTCCGCTCGTCTCCGAACGCCGCTCCGATGTGGCTCAGATCCGCACCGGCTACGACCAGTGTGTCTCGTCGGTCGTCCGCGATCAGCTCACCGAGAGTCTCCGAGAACATGCGAAGATCCACACCTTTGCAGTCGATAGGGGCGGTCCCCGTAGGACCGCACGGATCCGGGCACAGAAACGGCACGATCTCGAACGAATCCGGGCCGAAAAGGTGCTGGAGCCACACAACCTGCAGTTCGACGGAGTGCTCGGTCACGTGATCCAATTCACAGGCACGCAATTCGCCGCACTGGGACTCCATCCGTTCGAGAAACCCCACATCGGTACGCGTCGTGCCTAGAGGCGTCGTGAAATCGGCGGCCGTTGCGCACACGGACGTCGAACGGCCGAAATGGTTGGTGCCGAGGATCACCACACGGTCCGGTACGGAACGCGCTCGCAGAGTGGCGTACGCAAAGGCATAGCAGGGTTCGCCTCGTGGATAGTCGAGGTGGGGTGCAACCAACCCGCGCAACGGACCCGGCAGCGCGGGAGGCTCGACATCCCGGAGCATGTCGTCGAAGAGCCGGCCTGAATCGTCGATGATTCCGAGGTTTGCGGCATGCGGCATGTCCCGGTTACCCGCGATTCTGTACTCATCCAGGCGCGACTGATAGTAGGCCTCGAATCCCGGACCATCGAGCAGATGTGCCTGTTCGAGATGATCCAGCATGGTGTGGAGCGTCTCGACCGTCAGAACCTGACCGCTCGAAGCGACGAATCGGCGCCGAATGTCCTCGCACGTGTTCGTGCCGTCCATGTGACTCAAGATGCGCAGCGCTGCCTCCGAGAGGCTCAGCGCGACCTCCGACAGGCCGCTCCGGTCGCGCAGCCCAATCGTGACCCCGTCCTCGCCCGGCAGGGGAAACGCCTCCACCGGACGCAAGACCGGTTTGTCTGTCGTGTTCCAGCCCATGGTCTCTGATTCCACGAAGCAACGCCCCAAACGCCACAACCGTGCGTTTGCTCAATCCGCACGGGGCGGCATCGGGTCATTCGTGTCCGCGCCGGTTTCAGATTCGCGGCTCGGAGCCTCTCGTACGCGATATCCGGCCGCAACGCGACACGCAGCCACTGACCATTCTATCTGGCCGGGACATCGCAGGGCAACGCGCGGCATCGATGCAGGCAGGATATCGCCGTATCCTCGCGTGACTGAAAGCATAGAAACAGTTCGAAGACCACGGCGGCGGGCTGGTAAAGGGTCACACCTGAATCTGTGGGTTGGATCGGTGCCCGGCTTTGAGCGGAACCGTGTCACCGGCGGCTTGCCCGCCAGTGGCCTCGGGCAGACAAGCTGCCGTGGCATCCCGCCCAGCCCGCAGATTCAAGTGTGGCCGAATACTTGATCCGTGCAGCGGCTTGGTCTCGCGTTGCGAGCCAGTGGGGTGGCGTTTTCACGGTCTGTCCCGCCTGCGGCGAGCCGGACCATGTCCGCGTGAACGGGATGTACCCTGGATGATGTGAGGGCATCAGGGTCGTCGTCGACTTCCTGCCGCGTCCGACATGGGGTTCGGACGCTACAGCAGACCGGGAGTGTTGCTGAGCGTTTCGATCATCTTGAGCGCGGCCGGTCCTGCAAGTACGACGAGGATAGCCGGGAAGATGAAGAGAATCAGTGGTGCCATCAGCTTGACGGTTGTCTTCTGTGCTCGTTCCTCGGCGGCCTGGCGGCGTTTTACGCGCAGCGCATCAGACTGGTTCCGCAGTGCGCGTGCGATGCTCGTGCCGAATCGTTCCGCCTGGTTGATGATGGCCACGAGGGATCGCACCTCGTCCAATCCGGTTCGTGTCGAGAGGTTCGACAGGGCTTCGGACCGTGGAATACCCATCTGGGATTCCAGAGTCACTATTTGCAGCTCCTCGGCCAGCACGGCATGCACATCCTTCATCTCCTCGCCGACGCGTTGGAACGCAGCATCAAGACCGAGACCGGCTTCGACGGAAATAACAAGCATGTCGAGTATGTCCGCCAGACCGTTGCGGATTTGTTCCTTGCGCTTGGATATGGCGGAGCTGAGCCATAAATCAGGTGCCAGGAAACCGACACCCGCCCCGATCAGGATGATGCCGACCATATTGGCGAGTGAGTACCCCTTGGCCAGGCAGAACGCCGTCGCCGCGGCTCCGAAACAGACCGCCACGACGGTCTTGCTCGCCAGGAAGGACCTGGGCATGCTCTCACTGTGGAATCCCGCGGTCGCCAGTCGCATGCGGAGCTTCGATATGCCCTCGGCGTTCTGCATCATGGAGGGTCGGACGGCGATGGGTGCAACCGTCTCCATGACCCGCTTGGCGACGGATTCCTTCGCCCGCTCACGGACGGCGGCCACTTGTGACTGCGGCTTGCGCCCACTCATTCGGCGCTTGATCGTGTTGCTCTCTTCATTGGATTTGGGCCACAATGCGTAGACGACCAGCGCGATGCTCGTCACGACCATGGCACCGAGCAGATATAGGGTCATGCGTAGAACTCCGAATCCGTACGGCCCGGACCGACTTCACCGATCCGAACCCGAACCACTGATCTCCTCCCTTGGTTGCCCAGCACCGACTCGCGGCCGTCAGCAACCAGGGACAAGTGCTCACCAGCCGGTCAGACCTTGATATTGACGATCCACCGGATCATCGCGATGCCCATCAACTGCATGCCCACGGCGATCATGAGCATGACCTGCCCCCGAGAGTCTTCAAGGAGAACGTTGGCATATTCGGGGTTGAGGATCATCGAGGCAAAAAAGACGATGCCGGGCAGCGCGAACAGAACCCAGCCCGATAGACGCCCCTCGGCTGTCAAACCACGCACCAGTCCCGCCAGTTCGATGCGACCTCGGATAACGGTGCTGATGTTGTCGAGGACTTCAGCCAGATCGCCACCCGTCTGTCGCTGGATCATTACGGCTGTCACGAAGAAGCGTATGTCCAGCGAATCGACGCGGTGGGCCATCGATCGCAGCGCCTCCTCGACCTTCACACCGAGGTTCTGCTCGTGATAGACCTGTGCGAATTCCGTGGCGATAGGCGGGGGCATCTGCTCGTACACGAGCTGAATGGCACCGGCAAGGGAGTGCCCCGCCCGCAACGCCTGGCTCATCATCTCGAACACGTCGGGAAGCTGGTTGGCAAGCTTCGTCAACCGCCGACGGCGTCTCATGTTGATCCACAGGAGCGGCAGTACTATAAGCGCCGCGCCGCAGGCGATCGCCGTAACCGCGCCGACCTGCAGGATCCAAAGACCAATGGTCACCAATAGCGACAGCCCGCCCAGGTTCAGCATGGTCTGAGACGCGGACCAATCCAGATCCGCCTGATCGAGCAGTGTCTGGAGTTTGGGGACGAACTTGAACTTCCCGATAGCCATATCGGCAAGGGACCCCGAGTTGCCCCTGGCGCTGCGGCGGAGAATCGACTCCGTAACAGCCTCGCTTTGGCTGGTTTCCCCCCGGAGTCGGTCGTGCATCTTCTTGCGCGACGATGTCTTGCTCTCCACGATCACCTGATAGATGCCGTAAAACAACAACATCAACCCGATGGTTGGTAGAGCGTAGACCAGCAGTTCGGTCGTGTTGGCCAGGATGGATATCATGGCAATTCGAACCATCAATAGTCCTCGGAAAACCGGTCCTACTCTCCCTCATCCGTCATGATCACACGACGGGTGAACATCTCCTGCGACAGCTCGAAACCGGACGACTTCAGGCGATCCAGGAATGAGGGACGAATCCCCGTCGCCACGAAGTGTCCGAAAGCCCTGCCGCCCGGTCCAATGCCGAGCTGCTCGAAGGCGAAAATGTCCTGCATCGTGATGATGTCGCCTTCCATGCCGGTCACCTCGGTCACCGTCACGACCTTTCGCGGACCGCCGGTCAGACGCTGGGCCTGTACAAGGATGTTGACCGCGGAGGCAAACTGCTGGCGGATTGCGCGAAGCGGTAGCTCGAACCCCGCCATCATCACCATCGTCTCGACTCGTGTGACAGCGTCGCGAGTGCTGTTGGCGTGGACCGTGGTAAGAGATCCGTCGTGCCCGGTGTTCATCGCCTGGAGCATGTCCAGTGTTTCCGCCCCTCGGCACTCGCCCACGACGATCCGATCCGGTCGCATACGCAGGCTGTTGATCAGCAGGTCGCGAATGGTGATTCGCCCCTTGCCCTCGATGTTGGCGGGCCGGGTCTCCAGGCGGACAACGTGGGGCTGGCGAAGCTGCAGCTCGGCTGCGTCCTCGATCGTCACGACTCGGTCGCCGTTGGGGATGAAGGTCGAGAGATTGTTCAGCAGCGTTGTCTTGCCCGATCCGGTACCCCCAAGAACCAGAATGTTCAATCGCGAGCTGACACATGCAGCGAGGAAATCTCGTATTTCGGGCGGCACTGACTTGAATTTGACGTAGTCGTCCCACGTCAGCGGGTCGGCACCGAATCGCCGGATCGACATGCTCGGACCGTCGATTGCCAGCGGGGGAATGACCGCGTTGACACGGCTGCCGTCAGCAAGACGCGCGTCCACCAGCGGGCACGTCTCATCGCAGCGTCTTCCGACGGCGCTCACGATCTTGTCGATGATGTGCATCAAGTGTGCGTTGTCGCGGAACTCCACCTCGGTCAGTTCGAGCCTGCCACGGCGCTCCACGTAAACCTGCTTGGGACCGTTGACAAGGATGTCGCTGAGTGTCGGATCCGCCAGTAAAACCTCGAGAGGACCCAGACCGAATGTCTCGTCGAGAACCTCGCTGATCAACCGCTGGCGCTCGTTGAAATTGAGCAGTGTGTTTTCCTGGTCCGCCAGGTTGGACACGAGTTCCTTCACCTGTTCGCGCAGGGTTGCGTCATCGCCTGTCATACGCGCCAGGTCGAGCTGGTCGATGAGCTTCCGGTGCAGCCGCATCTTCAATCCGTTGAACTGCTCGATCTTCTCTTTGGACACTCTGGGTTTGGGAGTTGCTTGCGGATTCGGTGCAAGTGGTTTTGGGGCAGTCGACGCACTGGGTGGTGTCGCAGTGGGCGCGGAAGTCTTGGACGGTTGCGGTGGAGACTCTGTGTTTCCTGTCATCCGTTTTCCGAACATCTGCACAATCTCGCCTTACGAACGCCGGTCGACCCCCAACACCCCGAGGCTCAGGAATGTCACTCGTGATCACCCCTCATGGCACGCGGCCGATGACCGGCTCTGTCAACTCCCCGCGAAGATCCGACCGATCAAGCCATGTTTGCGCTCATCCTTCTCATCGGACTGGGACTCGGAGCTATGAAGCCGCTCGGCGATTTCTTGAATCGCCAGGCGCAATTTGCTTTTCGGACTATGAACCATGAGTGGTTCACCCAGGTTGATGGCTCCACTGGCCGTCTCCCAATCGTCCGGTATTGTGGCGAATAGCTTCAAACCCAAAGTCTCAGTCACATCTTTGGCGGTCAGATGCCCCGAGCTGCGTCCGACACGGTTGCAAAGCAGCGAAACACGATCGAGGTTGTATCCGTCGTCACGCAGGTTATGAATGATTCGCTGCGCGTTGCGAACGCAAGGCACCAGCGCCTGGACGACCAGAAACGTAAGGTCCGAAAGTGCAAGCACGGGTTTGCCGCTGACGTCAAAACGGGTCGGGCCGTCGGCTACCACGTAGTCGTTCAACTGAACCAGGTTCGAGAAGACACTGATGGCTGCCGCGGCCGTGATCGCCTCCGCCTCCGACAGATGGTTCGGTCGACCGAGAATCTGAATGCCGCTGTCGTGCTTGGTTAACGCTCGTGCGATCACCTGCGGCTCGAGTGCCTCCGGTGATCCGCACAGATCGGCCAGGGTGTGACGAGGGTCGACGTCAAGTAAGGTCGCCACCTGCCCGTAGCGGTAGTCCAGGTCCACCACGGTTACATTGCCGTCGGTCAGTGCTCTCAGTTCGACCGCCAGGTTCGTGGTGATCATGGTGCAACCGACGCCACCCGACGTCCCGACTACCGTGATCAATCTTCCCTGCTTCGTCGTTTCGACACGGTTGGCGGCCACGCGCTCGATGGCCTCGGTGACGGTCTTTGCATCAATCGGCTTGGGCAGGAACTCTTTGACTCCCATCCGCATTGTCTTGAGGATGAGTTGCCCGTCGGACGACTCGGACACCGCGAAAACGTTCAGATTGCGGTGAGAGCTCAGGATATCCCCGATTACAGGAAGCACTGCTTCGGGCGATGGATCGAGGTTGGCCAGCAAAACGTCGATCGGGAACTGCTGGACGGCCTGGGGCAGCAGGGCGGGCTCGTCGATCTCGGCGACAAGCTTCACTGCCTCGGTGGACAAGAGCAGGGCGCGCAGTTCGCGCCCGAAGTCCTCATCCCCGTTCAAGATGATGAACCGGATCGGCTGAGCCATAGTCGCTTCAGTAACAGAGTCCTCAGAGACACCACGCGGCGCGCCTCCGGGAATACAACGTCTTGCATGCCTCCGGCGCCGGTCGATCATGGCCGGGCGGGGCGGCAAAACCAGACCTTATCGGATCAAAGTCCGATACCACAGTTCGAGCGGAATGTTCAATGATAACCCCAAGGCACTAACGTACCACCTCCACGGGACCTCCCGGTGGGCTCGGTTCTTCCGGTGCTATATCGGCAAGCCGATGTGGCCAGACCGGTTTACAGTTCCGGAACACACTTCAGTCCGATAGCAACCTGGTGGCCAAGTGTCTCTTTCGCACGCGACGCCGACATGAAGCCTGATAATACACAAGACGGAAGCCCTTGCGACACTTCCCGCAAGTGTCAGATACCCCTTGAAGCTGTCGCCGATAACCAATCGGTGAGCACACTATCGGATGTTCATCCCACCTGGCTCGATCACGGTTATGCGGTCGGCCTATCGGCTGGCTCGTGGAGTGAGGAGCGAATTGCGACTTCCAAGGAGACTACAGAGTTCTTCACGTCCGAGATTCTCTCAATGCACTGCCGGTTACGAAGCAGGTGGATGCAGCGATGGGAGGGAAGTGACGGTCTTCCATAGACTCTCTGGCCCCTCGGTGCAAGAACCACTCAAATACCTTGGCGGCCCACGGACTCCAGCCAGTGTCCCTCCCAGTCCGGGCTCGAAAAGGGTGGTAGCGTGACCGTCTCCCCCACGGCGGGCAGCGGGAAGGGCACATACGCGCCGTCCTCCCATTGGATCCACCGGAAGAACCGGCTCTCAAGAGCCTTGTTGAAGCGGTAAGCGGCTTCCGCCGGGCGACCGTCATCCGTGATCGCGGTGATCTCGACCACAACATACCCCAAATTGAATCGTTGACCCACCATCCACCTGCGGTTACCGCAATAGAGCCGGTCTATGAACGGGAACATGTAACGCCTGTCGAACAGAGGAGGGGCCGCTTCGTGGCCCGAATGGGAACTTCCCGGCAACGCGAGGAATCCGTCCTCCGGGCGGACCAGCAACGTGCATTCGTCCGGTCGGTTAATCTCGAAGGTACGGATGCCGGACCCGAGCACCAAGGCACGCATGGGACACAGATTGGCTTCCAGCGCGCTGATCAGCCAACGGTAAGCGGACACGGCGTCGTGCACGGCGGCTGGAAACGGATGCTCCGGCGCGAGTCGGTAATCAGGAACAAGGACCATTGCACGGGCAGCCACGGATATCCTGGCGGCAAGTTCTCTGTGCGTGGTGGGAGAGCCCATCACGAACGCGCCGCCGTGCAGATACAGAATCGCACGGTCCGGCTGGGCG